>CAUQIP010000021.1:0-32412 GCA_963518235.1 uncultured Streptococcus sp.
ATAGTAGACCTCATTTCTAACTCAAATGTCTCATACTTAATTCCACCATAAAAATTCGTTTTAGACTAATTTCCACTTCGGTTGGGCAAATGGAAGTTACTTTGAGAAGTTACCATTTTATGACTTGCTCCGCTTGTTATAATTATTATATAAACTTGCTTGACTTTTTACTATATAGATAATAAAATTAAATTAGTTTTATGTAAACGTTGTCAAAGCAGTTATATCAAGGAGGTTTTATCATGAAACTAGACAAGAAACAGCGTTTCTCAATCCGCAAGTATGCGGTCGGAGTAGCTTCTGTACTGATAGGTTTTACCTTCAGTGCTCAAGTCGTATCTGCAGATGGACTCACACCAGCACCAAAAGCTCCTGAAACTTTACAAGCTGTGCCGGATAGCCCACAGATATCAGAAGCACCAATCCAAGATAAAGCAGAAAAACTTGCAGAACAAGCTAATAAAACTGTAAAAGAGAAAGTCAAAACTGAAAAGGATGCTGTTAACACAGTTGTTCCAAAAACAGACAATGTGGTAACATCAGTAGTAACAGAACATGCTAGCCCAGCCCCTACTACGGAAGCAGAAAACACAACTCAAGTGGAAAAAAGCGCAGAGAGTGCCAATACTGAGAAGAAAAACGAGCCTGCTACTCCTGCTCTACTTGCTCCGACTACTGATCGTGCTACTCAAGTTAATGAAAAACTAGCAAAAAAGAAAATTGTTTCTATTGATGCTGGACGTAAATATTTCTCACCAGAACAACTCAAGGAAATCATTGACAAAGCGAAACATTATGGTTACACTGATTTACACCTATTAGTTGGAAATGATGGACTCCGCTTTATGTTGGACGATATGAGCATCACAGCTAACGGCAAGAACTATGCCAGTGACGATGTCAAACGTGCCATTGAAAAAGGTACAAATGATTATTACAACGATCCAAACGGCAATCACTTAACAGAAAATCAAATGACAGATCTGATTAACTATGCCAAAGATAAAGGTATCGGTCTCATTCCGACAGTAAATAGCCCTGGTCACATGGATGCGATTCTCAATGCCATGAAAGAATTGGGAATCCAAAACCCTAACTTTAGCTATTTCGGGAAGGAATCAGCTCGTACCGTAGATCTTGACAACGAACAAGCGGTCGCTTTTACAAAAGCCCTTATCGACAAGTATGCTGCTTATTTCGCGAAAAAGACTAAAATCTTCAACATCGGACTTGATGAATATGCCAATGACGCAACAAACGCCAAAGGTTGGACTGTCCTTCAAACAAAAGGAAAATATAGTAAATTCATCACTTACG
Organism: uncultured Streptococcus sp.; assembly: GCA_963518235.1. Classification (GTDB taxonomy): domain Bacteria; phylum Bacillota; class Bacilli; order Lactobacillales; family Streptococcaceae; genus Streptococcus. Next base: position 1,318 of record CAUQIP010000021.1, read on the forward strand.
CTAATGATCTTGCTCACATCGTCAAATCGCACGATCTAAAACCAATGGCCTTCAATGATGGTATTTACTACAATAGTGATACTAGCTTCGGAACTTTTGACAAAGATATCATCGTTTCAATGTGGACTGGTGGTTGGGGAGGTTACGACATCGCTTCTTCTAAACTTCTAGTAGAAAAAGGTCACCAAATCCTAAACACTAACGATGCTTGGTACTATGTTCTTGGGCGAAATGCAGATGGCCAAGGTTGGTACAACCTTGATCAAGGATTAAACGGTATCAAGAACACTCCAATCACTTCGGTACCAAAATCCGACGGAGCAACTATTCCATTCATCGGTGGTATGGTAGCTGCTTGGGCTGACACTCCATCTGCACGTTATTCACCATCACGCCTCTTCAAACTCATGCGTCAATTCGCAAATTCTAATGCTGAATACTTCGCAGCTGATTATGAGTCTGCAGAACAAGCACTTAACGAGGTACCAAAAGACCTTAACCGTTATACTGCAGAAAGTGTCGCAGCAGTTAATGAAGCGGCAAAAGCTATCCGTTCGCTTGATAGTAACCTCAGCCGTGCCCAACAAGACACGATTGACCAAGCAATCGCAAAACTTCAAGAAGCAGTCAGCAATTTAACCTTCACACCAGAAGCTCAAAAAGAAGAAGATGCTAAATGTGAGGTTGAAAAACTTGCTAAAAACAAGGTGATTTCAATCGATGCTGGACGCAAATACTTTACTCTTGACCAACTCAAACGCATCGTAGATAAGGCCAGCGAACTCGGATATTCTGATGTCCATCTCCTTCTAGGAAATGACGGACTTCGCTTCCTACTCGATGATATGACCATCACTGCCAACGGAAAAACCTATGCAAGTGATGATGTCAAAAATGCCATCATCCAAGGAACAAAAGCTTACTACGACGATCAAAATGGGACTGCACTTACACAGGCAGAAGTGGCAGAATTAATTGAATACGCTAAATCTAAGGGTATCGGTCTCATCCCAGCTATCAACAGCCCAGGTCACATGGATGCTATGCTGGTTGCCATGGAAAAATTGGGTATTAAAAATCCTCAAGCCCACTTTGATAAAGTTTCAAAAACAACTATGGACTTGAAAAACGAAGAAGCGATGAACTTTGTAAAAGCCCTCATCGGTAAATACATGGACTTCTTTGCAGGAAAAACAAAGATTTTCAACTTTGGTACTGACGAATATGCCAACGATGCGACTAGTGCCCAAGGCTGGTACTACCTCAAATGGTATCAACTCTATGGCAAGTTTGCCGAATATGCCAACACCCTCGCAGCTATGGCCAAAGAAAGAGGGCTTCAACCAATGGCCTTCAACGATGGCTTCTACTATGAGGACAAGGACGATGTTCAGTTTGACAAAGATGTCTTGATTTCTTACTGGTCTAAAGGCTGGTGGGGTTACAACCTCGCATCACCTCAATACCTAGCAAGCAAGGGTTATAAGTTCTTGAATACCAACGGAGACTGGTACTATGTTATAGGCAATCACAAACAAGATGAAGCTTACCCTCTTTCAAAAGCAGTTGAAAATTCTGGTAAAGTTCCATTCAATCAACTAGCTTCTACCAAATATCCTGAAGTAGACCTTCCAACAGTTGGAAGTATGCTTGCTATCTGGGCAGATAAACCAAGCGCTGAGTACAAGGAAGAGGAAATCTTTAAACTTATGACTGCCTTTGCAGACCACAACAAAGACTACTTCCGTGCTAATTATAATGCTCTCCGCGAAGAAATCGCACAAATTCCTGAAAACTTAGAAGGATACAGCAAGGAAAGCTTGGATTCCCTAAGTGCAGCTAAAACAGCTCTAAATTACAACCTCAACCGTAATAAACAAGCTGAGCTTGACACACTTGTAGCCAAACTAAAAGCCGCTCGCTTAGGTCTCAAACCAGCTGTAACTCACTCAGGAAGTCTTGATGAAAATGAAGTGGCTGCCAATGTTGAAACCAGACCAGAACTCATCACAAGAACTGAAGAAATCCCATTTGAAGTTATCAAGAAAGAAAATCCTAACCTTCCAGCTGGTCAGCAAAATATTATCACAGCAGGAATCAAAGGTGAACGAACTCATTACATCTCTGTCCTTACTGAAAATGGAAAAACAACAGAAACAGTCCTTGATAGCCAGGTAACCAAAGAAGCTGTGAACCAAGTGGTTGAAGTCGGTACTCCTGTAACTCACAAGGGTGATGAAAGTGGTCTTGCACCAACTACTGAGGTAAAACCTAGACTGGATATCCAAGAAGAAGAAATTCCATTTACCACAGTGACTCGTGAAAATCCACTCTTGCTCAAAGGAAAAACACAAGTCCTTACTAAAGGTGTCAACGGGCGCCGTACAAACTTCTACTCTGTGAGCACTTCTGCCGATGGCAAGGAAGTGAAAACTCTTGTAAATAGTGTCGTAGCACAGGAAGCTGTTACTCAAATAGTCGAAGTAGGAACTCTGGTAATGCATGTAGGCGATGAAAACGGACAAGCCGCTATTGCTGAAGAAAAACCAAAACTAGAAATCCCAAGCCAACCAACTAGAGCAAAAGCAGAAGAACAACAACTCCCTGCAACAGGAAGTCAAGACTCTGCAGGCTTGGTCGCAGCAGGACTCATGGCCACACTAGCAGCCTATGGACTCACTAAAAGAAAAGAAGACTAAGCCTTTTAGATACAAAAATAAACAGCGAAATTAAAGCTCGCTGTTTATTTTTTAATTAATCACCAAGTCCAAGACGTTCAAAGATATCATCCACTCGTTTAGTGTAGTAAAGAGGGTTGAAGATTTCATCGATTTCTTCTTGTGTGAGGCGTGATGTTACTTCTGGATCTGCTTCGAGAAGCGGTTTAAAGTCTACTTGATTATCCCAAGAGTAGGCTGTTTTTGGTTGCACTAGGTCATAGGCTTGCTCACGAGTCATACCTTTTTCAATCAAGGTCAGCATGGCACGTTGGCTGAAAATGAGACCGAAAGTTGAGTTCATGTTGCGGATCATGTTTTCAGGGAAGACCGTCAAGTTTTTAACGATATTTCCAAAACGATTGAGCATGTAGTCAATCAAAATGGTTGTATCTGGTGTGATGATACGCTCAGCTGATGAGTGAGAGATATCACGTTCATGCCAGAGAGCAACGTTTTCATAGGCTGTAATCATGTGACCACGGATAACACGCGCAAGACCAGTCATGTTCTCAGAACCGATTGGGTTGCGTTTATGAGGCATTGCTGAAGAACCTTTTTGTCCTTTGGCAAAGAACTCTTCCACTTCGCGTTGTTCTGATTTTTGCAAACCACGAATCTCAGTCGCCATACGCTCGATAGAAGTCGCTATGCTGGCAAGAACCGCAAAGTACTCAGCGTGAAGGTCACGAGGAAGCACCTGTGTAGAGATTTCTTGAGCACGGATACCCAACTTGTCGCAGACATATTGCTCTACGAATGGTGGGATGTTGGCAAAGTTCCCAACCGCACCAGAAATCTTACCAGCTTCCACTCCAGCAGCCGCATGCTCGAAACGCTCGATGTTGCGTTTCATTTCGCTATACCAAGTTGCCAATTTAAGACCAAAAGTTGTCGGCTCAGCGTGCACACCGTGTGTACGACCCATCATGATGGTGAACTTGTGCTCCTTAGCCTTGTCAGCGATGATGTTGGTGAAGTTTTCGAGGTCACAACGGATGATGTCGTTGGCCTGCTTGTAAAGGTAACCGTAGGCCGTATCCACCACGTCGGTAGAAGTCAAGCCATAGTGGACCCACTTGCGCTCCTCACCAAGCGTCTCAGAAACCGCACGCGTGAAAGCCACCACATCGTGACGAGTCTCTTGCTCAATCTCCAAAATACGGTCGATGTCAAAGTCCGCTTTTTCACGAATCAAAGCCACATCTTCCTTAGGGATTTCCCCCAACTCAGCCCATGCCTCGTCAGCCAAGATTTCCACCTCAAGCCAAGCACGGTATTTATTTTCTTCACTCCAAATGTTCGCCATCTCAGGGCGAGAATAACGGTTGATCATCTTTTAGCTCCTTTATAACTTAAATAGATTTTTACAATTTATTAATATTAATAAAAGCGTACAATAAATATAATAATCCTATCAAGATACAAATCATGAATATAAAATATAGAATATCAAAAAATCTAGCGGTTTTAATAATATTTTTAATAGTAAAATACATACCTGAAAGTATAAATATAACATATAATACCCAAACACATAATTGTATACGATTGATAGTAATTATAGATAGGTGTAACAAAGAAAAAAGCCAAACACTTATAGGTATAATTATAAAGTAATTGACAATGGCTATTATAATATTGATAGCTACAAGGACAGCTATTATTATTACAATATCCGTTTTGGTATATATCTCACCTGTTTTTGATAGCATAAATCTTTCGAACTTACTTAAATTTGATTTTGTAGGATTTGCTTGAATAAAATTAACAGTTGTCCTATAGTCTTCTCTAGCTCGTACTATTCTAGCTTTTCCATACCATCTAACAATTAACAGTACTATTCGTATGAATAAATATAATATAGCTAGTACAATAACTAGATTAAAAAGTTCAAATAGTCTATTTTGTACCCACACCCAAAACTTTCCAAACCATTCTATCATTTTCTAACCTCCTTAGAACATTCTAATAAAAATGGATGTAGGTTTAATAGTAATGAATTGTTAGATTTTCCTAATAGGGATACCATATACCGATCAATTTGTTGTATTAAAATAGCATCTTCCACTGATAAGTTTTTTATACTTCTTTTCCTTCTTATTTTTTTACATACATTATCAATCTCTCTCATTCTTGTAAATAATTCTTCAATTAAAAAGTTTGTTTGCGCAACATTACATGTCTCTCTTACTCTCTCCAAGTCAGATATCATTTCTCTTATCGAAATTAATCCTTCAGAAAACAATATTGAATCCGTTGTTTCATTATATTTCATTATTCTCTGCTTCGCGATATTAATCACTGGATCTGAAAGCAAGGTATGTAATTTACTACGGGCTGGATCGAGTAAATGTTCTTCTGGAAAAATAATCTCATTCATTTTCAAACTCTTCTTTTCCAATAAACACAGATGGATAGTGCGGTAAACTATTAAGGTTAGTATCCAACGGCACATCATAGATAACTAAATAGTTTTCTGGGTATTGAGCAACTAGCTCTTCATACTTAACTTTCATTTTTTCGTGATCGCTACTAGCATACAAGACTTCGACAACTGCTCCAGTCTTATCCTTTTCAACAAAAGCATTTACGATGATTTGAATCATATCAATGTCTCCCCTTTAAATAATACCTAGGTCAGCCCTTATGACTTGTTCAAGTTCCCAACGAATATCATCCAATTTATTGTTTCTACCATCGTTATATTCTAAAGGTCTACCTGCAATAAAAGCGTTGTGCCAAGTAACATCAAACTTGACTAAGCAATTTTTTACGTCTTGATTGGCATACAATTCAATAATCTTATCGGTACTTCTAAATCGTTCATATTCTTTCTTAGCTAAAAAATACTGATTTTTGATTTTTTCTATTTCCTTGATATAATATTCTCTATTCCGAATTTCTGTTTTGATATCTTCTTCATCTTGATAAATAAGACCTTTTCGCTCTAATCGCTTTTGATAATCTTCCTTAATCTGAATTTCCAAAATTCTATTCACCGTATCAAAGTTTTCTGAATGAAAGTTAGGTCCATATGATAATAGAGTCATGACATCATATGGAGTTCTATTTGGAAATAAAGATATTATCCTGATTAACTCGTTATAAGGTTCCGTTAATTTTTCTTGTTTTTGTACTTGACTTTGTATTTTTCGTTCTTGTATCTTCGATTTTCGTTTATCAACATAGATATAAATCCCCCATAAAAAGCCAAGAATCCCTACAATCGCTAATACAGATTGCCAATTAAAATAGCCGTGTTCATTTGTAAAAAACTTATCCACTAAAAATCTATCCCTTTCCCAAACTCAACCACACTATCCGGCACATCACTAAACAAAGTCACATGTCCCATCTTGCGGTTGTGCTTCGCTTCTATTTTACCATACAGGTGGAGGTGGGCGCTTGGATTTTCTGTGACATATTTTTCAGCAGCCTCGACATGCTGGCCGAGAACGTTGAGCATGACAGCTGGAGCATGCAGTTTAATAGCTGGTAATGGTGCTCCAAGAACACCCAAAATATGCGTGTCAAACTGGGAGAAATCACAGGCTTCGATTGAATAATGGCCTGAATTGTGTGGTCGTGGGGCAATCTCGTTGACAATGATATCATCAGCTGTCGCAAACATTTCCACACAAAGGGTACCAGAAAGATGGAGCTGTTCTGCGATTCGCACAGCCATAGTTTTAGCTTTGTCAGCTAAACTTGCTGAAATGCGAGCAGGCACGACAGTCTTAGACAAGATGTTGTTGCGGTGGATATTTTCCTGAACTGGGAAGACTGTCACATCCTTGCCATTTCCTGATACGATGACAGAAATTTCAAGGTCAAAGTTGACAAATTCTTCCAAGACACAAGCTGCTGAGTCAGCTAGCGCATAGGCTTCTGCCAAATCTGCTTCTGAACGAATGATCTTTTGCCCATGCCCATCGTAGCCACCGGTCGCCGTCTTGAGGACATAGTTTTTGGACAGGTCCATATCTGTCAAGTCTTGGCTAGAAGTCACGACCTTGTAAGGTGCCACGGTGACTTGTGCCTTGTTTGAAAGGAAATCCTTCTCAAAGATACGGTTTTGTGAAATGCGAAGGAGGTCAGTTCCTTGAGGGAGTTGTCCATCCTTGATAACAGTATCCAAACCGTCAGCATCAACATTTTCAAACTCATAGGTGAGGACATCGCAACGCTCAGCCAACTGACGGAGGGCATCCACATCACTATAAGGAGCCATGATGATTTCCGCCACGCGAGAGGCCGGGCAGTCTGCAACAGGATCCAGCGCGATGACCTTGTGACCCATGTAGATAGCAGAAATGGCCATCATCTGCCCCAGCTGACCACCACCGATAATTCCGATTGTTTTAGATGAGCTCATTTGTAGACTCCTCTGCGATTTTCCCTTGCTCTTCTGCGAAATCTGCCAAAGCTGTCGCAATAGCTTGGTCCTCTACTGAAAGAAGACGGAGGGCGAAGAGAGCCGCATTTGCCGCACCAGCTTCACCGATAGCCATTGTCGCAACAGGCACCCCACCCGGCATCTGTACAATAGAGTAGAGCGAGTCCACACCACTAAGAGCACGAGATTTGACTGGCACACCAATGACTGGAAGGGTTGTTTTAGCGGCGACCATACCTGGCAAGTGAGCAGCGCCTCCAGCACCTGCGATGATAACCTTTATGCCACAACTACGTGCTTCCTCCGCATATCTGAACATAAGGTCTGGTGTGCGGTGGGCAGAGACAACTTTCTTTTCGTAGGCTACACCAAAGCGGTCTAGGACTTCTGCTGTTTTTTGCATGGTTGCCCAGTCTGATTTTGAGCCCATGATGATGGAAATTACTGGTTTAGTCATAATTTTTTCTCCAACTAATTCAATTTGTTATATAATTTTGAAAGTTGTTTTTGTAAACTTTTCTTAAATAAATCATCAAATTTTATACACTTTTTATTTAATTCTTGTCTGAACTCTTCATATTCATCAGAATCTTCAATTATCAAGTCTTTATTTTTAATATACTCAATTATCAATTCAGTTAACTCATTAGTATGAATCATCTATTCTAAATTCTTCATCCAGTAAAAATTTTATAGCATCATATTGCTTTCTTGAATATGTAGCAATTTTGGATGGATTACGTATGTCTAATTTAGAAAATTCTTCAAGATAAGATTGATAAAAATCATAAAGTTTCTCATATCTAAGTATTACAATTTTATCTAACCTATTTTTATAGAATGATCTTATTGAAAACATTGCTTGATAAATTGCAATGAAAGCAGTTAAAAAACTAGTGATAATTGCTATATTTTCTGTCGAAAAATTCATGAAAAATCTCTTTTCTGGTTTATTTTATCGCCTTGCTTCCGATATCTGTTCTGTAAAAGAGACCTTCTGTTTGTTGTTGGGCAATCTCTTGGTAAATGGTATCTTGGGCTTCTTTGACAGTATCTGCTGTGGTGACGAGCATATAAACTCGTCCGCCGTTTGAGAGCAGTGCTCTGCTATTTTCCACAAACTTAGCCCCTGCATAGTAGGTAATGATGTCGCCTTCTGTCTTGGCTGGCAACTCAACACCTTTTTCATAGTCTAGCGGATAACCGTTGGATGCGACAACCACACCCAGAGTCACACCCTTATCCGTCCACATGATGTTTGGCTCCTTGCCATCCAGAATATCCGTAATATTTTGTGCAAAGTCAGATGTCAGACGAGGCAATATAATCTGAGTTTCTGGATCTCCGAAACGAGCGTTGAACTCGATGACTTTCGGTCCATCAGCTGTTAAGATAAGCCCTGCGTATAGGACACCCAGATAAGGGCGACCTTCTTGAATCATGCCCTCAAGGACTGGCTTGACAATAGTCTCAACTGCTGTATCAACTACACTCTGTGGCAAGTGAGGAACTGGCGCATAGGCACCCATACCGCCTGTGTTAGGCCCCTTGTCGCCATCGTAAGCACGTTTGTGGTCCTGAGCCGTTGGCATGATGTAAAATTTGTCCCCATTGACAAAGGCAAAGAGAGAGAACTCTTCTCCAGCCAGAAACTCCTCGATAACCACACGCGCACCTGAGTCACCAAATTTATTGTCCAATAGCATCTCATGAGCGGCTTCGACCGCTTGCTCGACTGTCTCAGCAACGACAACACCCTTTCCAAGCGCCAAGCCATCCGCCTTGACTACGATGGGCGCACCCTGCTTTTCGATATATGCCTTGGCTTCCTCGAAAGCTGAAAATGTGCCATAGGCTGCTGTCGGAACTCCGTATTTGATCATGATTTCCTTGGCAAAATCCTTGGACCACTCCAGCTCCGCCGCCAATCTTGTCGGACCAAAAGCCTTAAGCCCTGCCTGGTTAAAATCATCTACAATTCCAGCAGCAAGAGCGTCATCTGGACCAATAAAGGACCAAGCAATATCGTTGGTTTTTGCAAACTCAATCAATTTAGAATGTTCGGAAATGGAGATATTTACCAACTCCAAACCATCCAGAGTCATCCCATCATTCCCAGGAGCAACAAAAACCTTTTCTACCTCTTTTGACTCAAGCAACTTCTTAGCAATCGCATGTTCACGACCACCCGAACCGACAACAAGCAGTTTCATTTCTCAACCTCTTTTGCGAATTATTTAATAACATTATACCACAAACGTTCGTTTTAATCTTGTTTCATTCTGCCTTTTAATCAAAAAAAGGAAAGAAACTGTTTTCTTCCCTTTAACGTTCTTAATGTCTAAAATGTCTCACTCCTGTGAAGACCATAGTCAAGCCGTATTTGTCAGCAGCTTCGATAGATTCTTGGTCACGGACGGAGCCTCCTGGCTGGATGATGGCCTTGATACCTGCTTTGGCGATTTCTTCCACATTATCCGCAAATGGGAAGAAGGCATCCGAAGCAAGTACAGCACCGTCAAGGCGATCTTTGGCTTGGTCAATAGCAATACGAACAGAGGCCACACGGTTAGTTTGACCTGGACCAACACCCAGTGTCATGTGGTCGTTGGTTACAATGATTCCGTTTGATTTGACATACTTGATAGCCTTCCAAGCGAACTCAAGAGCTGTCGCTTCTGTCTCTGTTGGTTGGCGTTTGGTCACCACTTGCCAGTCAGCTGGACTTTCTTTGACAACGTCTTGGTTTTGCACCAGAAGTCCACCGACAACACCTGTGTACTCTGCTTCCACTTCACTAGCATCTTGTGCGTCAAATGGCAAGGCAAGGATACGCAAGTTTTTCTTTTTGTTGGTCAAAATGGCTAGCGCTTCATCCGTATAGCTTGGTGCAATGATGATTTCAAGGAATACACCGTGCATCTTCTCAGCTGTCGCAGCATCCACCTCACGGTTGAGAACAACGATACCACCAAAGATAGACACTGGGTCAGACTCATAAGCGTAGTCCCAAGCAATCTCGATGGCATCAGCCTGACCAATCCCACATGGGTTCATGTGTTTGAGAGCTACAACCGTTGGGCGTTCTTTGAAATCGCGAATAATACGGATAGCAGCATCAGCGTCACGAATATTGTTAAAGGACAATTCCTTACCGTTAAGTTGTTTGGCTGAAGCTATTGAGTAGTCAGTAGGCAAAGCTTTTTGGTAGAAGTCTGCATCTTGTTGAGGGTTCTCACCGTAACGCATGGCTTGCTTGAGGTCATAAGTCAAGGTCAGTTTTTCTGGCTTACTTTCACCCACTTGAGCTGTGAAGTATTCTGCAATCAAGGCATCGTAAGCTGCTGTGTGACGGAAAACCTTGGCTGCCAAACGTTGACGCGTTTCGTAAGTCGTTTCACCATTTGCTGACAATTCGTCAAGAATCACAGCATAGTCAACAGGGTCTACCACAACTGTTACGCTAGCGTGGTTCTTCGCTGCTGAACGAAGCATGGATGGCCCACCGATGTCAATATTTTCCACTGCATCAGCGTAAGTCACGTATGGTTTGAGGATGGTTTCCTTAAATGGGTAAAGGTTTACCACCACAAGATCAATGAGCTCAATCTGGTTCTCCTTAGCTGCTTCCAAGTGACTATCCAAGTCACGACGAGCCAAAAGTCCCCCGTGGATATTTGGATGAAGGGTCTTGACACGACCGTCCATCATCTCTGGAAAACCAGTCACATCATCGATAGCAATGGTGTCTACCCCAGCATTATCAAGGGCAACCTTTGTCCCACCTGTCGAGATAATCTCCCAACCAAGTTTTTTTAGTTCTTGGGCAAATTCAACAATGCCCGCTTTGTCTGAGACACTGATTAAAGCTTTTTTCGTCATTCTATTCCTCTTTCTTTAGATCCAAGCGCATAGCGACTTCATTATTTTCTTCTATAAATCCTGTTTCCTGAAAACCCAGACTAGTCAGTAGGTACTTCATTTTTTCATTTCCAACCACATAATCTGCAACAATATGACTGCAAGCTCTATCCATCCGAGCCTCTTTGATTAGGACTTCCAAGGCTTTTCGACCATAACCTCTTCCTTGGTACTGCTGACCAATCATTATCCGCCAGATAAAGTATTCCGCTTCATCCTCGTCTATTTCCAGCAGGAGAAAGCCAACCACTTGCTTATCCCAATAGATTGCCCTCGGAAATACATCTTCATTTTTTCGGTAGAGCCATGCGTCAGCTAAAGAGCGTACATTTGGAGCCACGAAACGTGCTCGTTCATCAGCTTCAGATATTTTCAAATCCAGCACTGCCTGAAAACTGCTCTCATCTACTAATTTCAGCTCAATCATTTTTTCTCCTAGCAATATTGCATAATCAAAACTTGATTTACTTCTTACCTTCTCCCTACTCCCAAACTATCCAGCACCTCTGGATACAACTTGTACTCTGCCTCATGAATGCGAGCTTCAAAACTGTCAATGGTATCATCAGCTAATCGTGGCACGCGCACTTGCTTGATAACCTTTCCTGTATCCACACCTGAATCCACCCAGTGAATGGTCACACCAGACTGATCCACGTCAGCATTCCAAGCATCCTCAATCCCATGAGCTCCTGGAAATTCTGGCAAGTAGGCTGGATGAATGTTGATAGTCCTGCCTTCATAAGCTGCCAATAAAGTAGGCCCAACAATTTTCATGTAGCCTGCTAGACAAACCAAGTCAATCTGGTGCTCTTCCAAGAGTTCGACAATGGCTGCTTCGTAGTCTGCCTTGCTCTCAAACTCCTTAAGTTCAAAAGCATAGGACAGAACGCCGAGCTTGTCTGCACGCTCTAGCACATAGGCATCACGATGGTCTGAAAAGACAAACTCCACTGGAAATTCTTCGGCAATCACCTGAAAATTTGAGCCATTACCAGAGGCAAAAACCGCTATTTTTTTCATTTGATGATGACACTTTCGTTTTCTTTCTTGACGATGCGACCAATTTCATAGACTGGTTCATCCAGCAATTCCTTGACACGACCTACATTTTCAGGGCTAACTGCCAACATAAGTCCCACACCCATATTGAAGATTTCAAACATTTCTTCATGCTTGATTTCACCGTATTTCTCAAGAGCTTTGAAAATCGGAAGCACTGGAACTTTGCTTTCATCAATTTCAGCAGCTAGGTCATCTGCAAACATACGAGGGACATTTTCGATAAAGCCACCACCAGTGATGTGGGCAATGCCGTTGACCAACTCTTCCTTGATGAGTGGCAAAACAGCCTTGACATAGATACGAGTCGGCTCAAGAAGAACTTCCTTGAGTTGCTTGCCTTCCAATTCTGGCAAGATTTCCTCACCTGTGTAATCCGCAAAGACACGACGGACGAGAGAGTAACCATTGGAATGAATCCCACTTGAAGCAAGTCCAAGAAGAACATCTCCCTCTGCCACTTTTGAACCGTCAATGATTTGAGATTTTTCAGCCACACCAACCGCAAAACCAGCCAAGTCATAGTCATCTTCGCCATACATGCCAGGCATTTCAGCAGTTTCCCCACCAATGAGGGCAGCACCAGCCTGCACACAGCCTTCTGCCACACCAGCAACTACTTGTTCTAGCTTAGATGGTTCATTCTTGCCAGTTGCGACGTAGTCAAGGAAATAGAGGGGCTCCGCACCTGCAGCAATGATATCATTGACACACATGGCCACACAGTCCTGCCCAATCGTATCATGCTTGTCGTACTTGATAGCCAACATGAGCTTGGTTCCGACACCATCAGTTCCTGAAATCAAGACAGGCTCTTTAACCCCAGTCTTTGAAAGGTCAAACATACCACCAAAGCCACCAAGAGCTCCCATGACACCTGCACGCTCCGTACGAACCACGTGCTTTTTAATCCGTTCAACAACTTCATAACCCGCTTCAACATCCACACCAGATTGAGCGTATGCATTTTTAGACATAATTTTTCTCCTTCTGCTTTTCATTCCAAGTTTCAATAAATACCTTTTCAAATTCTTCTATTTGTTGAAGATTTTCTAATAGAAAGTCAATGAGTGTTTGAGTTGCTTCAGATAACAACAAGTTTTCATCTGAAGCATCAAAATTTAGAAATTTATTAGAAGTATTAAAACCATATTTACTATATTTATCAAATGTCAAAAGTTTAAATTGCCGAGACTGTATGTCTGTTAAATTTTTTTTAGATATTGATAAATAAACATCTGTCTGAAAGTTACTATATGTTATCTCATAAAAATAGGCTGAACCAGTAGACCATTCGGTATTTTCCTCTTTAACAACATTGTCAATAAAATTATCCAACCGTCTTGTTCTAAAACGTAAAAAAGTTTTTGAACAATATTTTTCATCAAAAATTAAATTTCCCTGTTCATTTAGATAATTTAAAACACCAACTAATTTTTCACGAAGCATCTGCGTATCAGGTCTGTTTTCAAAAATAAGATCTAAAACTTCTTTATATTTAAAATAAATTTCAGCACTTAACTCTTTCAACTCTATATCATTCAAAATATTTCTCCTAATATTATCATTGTACTCTTTAAGAATGTAAGAAACTTTCTCATTATCAATCTCATCCACATACAATTCTTCCAGTATATTTGAAATATCTTGATATGAAAGTAAACTCCAAAATTGCCTTTCCTCAACATCAGCATCTATCGGTGCATCTCCATTTGGTGTCAGATAAATATATATATTACGATAACCAGCGTAAGAATTTTCGATAAATTTTCGATATTTTCTCAACTGATTGTCATGGTCGGAGGTGAAAGTTTTATTTTCAATAATTAAATTTATTCGATGTTCTTTATTTGTATACAGAACATCGATATTATTTTTACTTTCTCTATATACTTCTGCTTTTGAGAAATCTTTCAATATTATTTCAGTTGGTTTAATTGTTACAAAAGATAGATTGTTATCAAACACTTTCATCAATATTTTTTTGAAAAACTTATCTTCCAATTTATGACTTTCTCTGGGATTAAGCAACCAAGCTAATACTCGACTATGACGAATTTCAGCACTAGATATCCCCAATATTTCAAAAATATTAACTCCCGTTAACCATCTTGAAAAATCTTTTTCCGAATCTTTTTCAAGGTATAGCAGAAACTCAGTAATTTTATTTTCTATTTTCACCACTAACCCTTTTCTAATAGAAAGAAGTTTTTTCCCCTAAGCTTCTACGATAGTCTTCTTCATAATCATAGAGAGGTGTTGGGTAGTCACCGTCAAAATAAGCGACACATAGACCACCATTTGGCGCATCTGTTTCAATACCAATTGAATCAATCAACCCCTCAACAGAAAGATAAGTCAAACTGTCCGCACCAATGATTTGGCGAGTTTCTTCAACCGTATGATTGGCCGCAATCAGCTCCTGACGGGTCTGGATATCAATCCCGTAGAAACATGGATAAGCTAGCGCTGGACTACCAATAGCAACGTGAACCTCAGTCGCACCCGCTTCTTTCAAGAGCTGAACGATACGACGAGAGGTCGTCCCACGTACAATAGAGTCATCAATCATAACCACACGCTTGCCTTTGACAACGCCAGAAACAGCAGACAGTTTCATCCGCACCCCTTGCTCCCGCAATTCCTGAGTCGGTTGGATAAAGGTACGTTGGGTATATTGGTTCTTGATGAGTCCCATTTCGTTTGGCAGACCAGATTCTTCCGCAAATCCCATCGCTGCGCTGAGGGAAGAATTGGGCACACCGACCACGATATCCGCCTCATGCTTGAATTCACGGGCTAGTTGCGCTCCCATTCTCTTACGAGCCGTATGGACATTGACACCATGAATGTTAGAATCAGGGCGGGCAAAATAGATGTACTCCATAGAACAGATTGCTAACTGAGTCTCATCTGTATAGCTATCATACTGGATTTCCTTGTCATCAATGATCACAATCTCACCTGGCTTTAAATCACGAATCCACTCTGCACCAATAACCTCAAAAGCACAGGTTTCAGAGGAAACGACTACTGCTCCGTTGGCCATTTTCCCGATAGAAAGCGGACGGAAGCCATTTGGGTCAAGAGCCGCAATCAACTTGTCTTCAAACAGCAAGATATAGGCAAAGCCACCTTTGACAAGACTGAGCGCTTCCTTGATTTTACCCATCAGACTAGGATTGTGACTGCGACGAATGAGGTGAGCCAAGATTTCAGAGTCCGAAGTCGCGCTGAAAATCGCTCCTCTATCTTCCAATTCTTTCTTGAGAGAGGCAGCATTGGTCAAGTTTCCATTATGAGCCAAGCCAAACTGCATATCATGAAAACGGAAGAGGAAGGGCTGGATGTTATCTACAGAAGCTTCGCCAGCAGTCGCATAACGCACGTGACCAATCGCACCAGTTCCCGTCAATTTATCCAAATTAGCAGGATTTCTGAAGACTTCTGATAGAAGTCCCATATCACGATGACGCTTCAATTGTCCCTGATCATTGGAGAGGATTCCTGCCCCCTCTTGACCACGGTGCTGAAGACTGTGGAGACCAAAATAGGTCAATTTAGCAGCATCTGGATGTCCCCAAATACCGAAAACACCACATTCTTCATTAAGAGATTTTACTTCGTATGTCATTTTATATACCTAATTTTTATTTGTGTAGCACCAAGAGCTAAATCTACATGACTTTTACATTACTGATACTATCTATTAGAAAATCTGCAAGTCTTATTTTCCAGTAAAGTATTTAACCGCTGACGCAAACAGGTGCTGGTCTTTATTGCCTGGGATGTTTTGGAAAAGACCGTCTTCATAACGTTCTGAGTGTCCCATCTTACCGATGATTTGGCCGTTCTTGCTGGTAATCCCTTCGATGGCATGGACAGAACCATTTGGATTGTACTTAGAATCCATACTTGGTTTGCCGTCAAAGTCAACATATTGGCTGAAAATTTGTCCATTGTCACGGAGCTCTGCAAATTCCTCAGCCGTCACGACAAACTTCCCTTCACCGTGCGAAACAGGAATAGCGTGGATATCGCCAACTTCCACTCCAGCAAGCCATGGTGAGTTGGTATTGGCAATACGGGTTTCCACCATCTTGGCCACGTGTTGGTTGGCATCATTGTAGAAAAGGGTTGGACTCGTACTACTTGCATCTTCGAAGTTTCCGTATGGTAGGAGGCCTGATTTTACCAAGGCCTGGAATCCATTACAGATACCGATAATCAAACCCCCACGAGCGATAAAGCCATCAATGGCCACACACACTTTTTCATTGAGCAGGATGTTGACAATAAACTTAGCTGAACCATCTGGCTCGTCCGCAGCTGAGAAACCACCTGCAAAGAAGAGGATGTTAGCTTTGCCGATGTTGTCAACCATAGTTTCAACTGACTTGACAATAGCCTCTTCATTCAAGGTCACGAATGGCACCAAGTTGACCTCTGCACCTTCTTTTTCAAAGGCCTTAGCTGAGTCATACTCTGAGTTGGTTCCTGGGAAGACTGGGATATAAACCACCGGTTTTTCAACCTTTTCTTTGGCTTTAATCACAACATCTGATGCCACAGCTGGTACTTCAGCCAGTTCTTTGGCTTGGGCAAACTCTGTTGGGTAAACTTCTTCCAGTTTACCTTGGAAGGCACTGTCAAGTTTCTGTCCATCTAGCTTCACACCGTTGACAAGGAGTGTAAAGTCTGCACTTGTTTGTCCAATCTTCTCTACTCCAGCAATTTCTTCAGGCGATGTAAAGACAAATCCACCCAATTGTGCTGTCAAAGAACTTTCAAGTTCAGGCAAGATCACCTCTGCACCGATATGGTTCCCAAATGTTGCAAGGGCAAGAGCTTCAAGGATACCACCATATTTGACAGCTGATGCAGATGTCACTTTGTGACCAGCTTGGATGTCTTCAAACTGAGCAAAATTAGACTTAATCAAGTCAAAATCAATCTCTGCAGCAAGAGCTTGACCTGGGATGTAGTAGATGTTTTCACCAGCAACTTTAAATTCTGGAGAGAGCACCTTACGGCTATCTGCTGTTGTCACTCCAAAAGCAACCAAGGTTGGTGGCACCGTCAATTCTTCAAAGGTACCAGACATAGAGTCCTTACCACCGATAGATGGCAAGCCAAGCTGAATCTGAGCTTCGATAGAGCCTAGGAGAGCTGCTACTGGCTGACCAAAACGCTCGGCTTGTTTGTCCATGCGCTCGAAGTACTCTTGATAAGAGAAACGAGCCTTAGACCAGTTGGCACCAGCAGCAACCAATCGAGCAGTTGCTTCGATCACCGCATAGGCAGCACCGTGGTATGGAGACCATTCAGCTAGATAAGGGTTGAAACCTTGAGCCATGACTGACGCAGTATGAGTCACACCGTGTTGAACTGGTAATTTCTGCACAGAAGCCTCAGTTGGTGTGAGTTGATAGCGACCACCAAGTGGGTGATTGACTGTTGAACGACCAACAGAGCAATCAAAGATAGTCTGCAATCCTTTTTGACTCGCATGGTTGAGGTCAGATAGAACCGTAAGGGTATCTGCTTCAAGTGTGTCAGCAGATGTTTGACGTTCTTCTGGAAGTTTGACATCCTTGTCCACAACCTTAGCATTGACGACCACGCGCACACCGTTTGTATCAAGGAAACGACGCTCCAAGTCCACAATTGTCTCACCATTCCAGTGCATGACAAGATTTGGTTTTTCCGTCACTGTCGCCACCACAACAGCATCAATATTTTCTTTGTTACATTCCTCAACGAAGGCATCTACATCCTTAGGACGAACCACGACCGCCATCCGTTCTTGTGATTCAGAGATAGCAATTTCTGTACCGTTCAAGCCCTGGTATTTAAGAGGCACCTTGTTGAGGTCGATTTCAAGACCGTCTGCTAATTCACCAATAGCTACACAGACACCACCAGCGCCAAAGTCATTGGACTTCTTGATAAGACGAGTGACATCGCCATTACGGAAGAGGCGCTGAATCTTGCGTTCTTCTATGGCATTCCCTTTTTGAACCTCAGCTCCAGCAGTCTCTACAGATTCAACTGTTTGAACCTTAGAAGAACCTGTCGCACCACCGACACCATCACGTCCAGTCTTCCCACCGAGCAAGATAATCACATCACCCGCTTCCGGTTTTTCACGGACAACATTGCCCTTAGGAGCTGCACCGACTACTGCACCTAACTCCATACGTTTAGCTACAAAACCTGGGTGGAAATATTCACGGACATAAGTCGTCGCCAGACCAATCTGGTTACCATATGAAGAATAACCATGAGCAGCTGTTTTAGAAATAACCTGTTGTGGTAATTTACCAGCACGCGTTTCCGAAATCGGTGCTGTAATATCACCAGCACCCGAGATACGCATTGCCTGATAAACGTAGGAACGACCTGACAATGGGTCACGAATGGCTCCACCAATACAGGTAGCAGCCCCACCAAATGGTTCAATCTCAGTTGGGTGGTTGTGAGTTTCATTCTTGAACATTAGGAGCCATGGCTCTTTCACATCATCAACATCCACTTCGATTTCTACTGAGCAAGCATTGATTTCGTCTGACACTTCCATATCATCCAAACGTCCATTAGCACGCTCATAACGACCGAAAATAGTCGCCATATCCATCAAGGTTTGCGGTTTTTCAGAACGTCCCAACTCATCACGCATGGCAATATACTTGTCATAGGTTGACTGCAATTGCTTTTGGAATTTAGAAGCTGAAAAGTCGATGTACTTCAACTCAGTCTCAAAAGTCGTATGACGGCAGTGGTCAGACCAGTAAGTGTCCAAAACCTTGAGTTCCGTCTCAGTTGGCACGCGCCCGATTGACTTGAAATAATCTTGGATAAAGAGCAAATCATCCACTTCCATTGCCATGCCCTGCTCGGCCTTGTAGCGGGCAAAGTCCTCTGCTGTATAGCTTTCAAAGAAAGCCAATTTAGGAATGGTCTTGTCTGACTCTGAAAATTCCTGCTTGGCAATCCCTGTCGTGATATCCTTGAAACGAGAATCCACTGGATTGAGCAAGTAGTTCTTGACCGCTTCTAACTCAGACGTATCAATATCTTTATTAACCAAGTAAAGTTGGGCTGTATTGACTGTCACATCACTCGAACTTCCCAGCAAAAGCAAGGCTTCCTGTGAAGAAGCTGCACGCTGGTCAAACTGCCCTGGCAAGCTTTCAATAGCAAAGAAAGCATAGTTAGCAAGATCCGCCTGCACAGCCGCTTCATCCAAGACATGATCTGTCACCTGCTCAGAGAAGATGTGCTTCTCTGCAGGTGCAAATAGGTCCTCTGCCAAGTCAAATACATCATACACTTGCACGATTCGAATACTTTTCAAGCTTGAAAGTCCCAAATTATGCTGGAGTTCTCTTACTAAACTCTCTGATTTGACCTGAAAATCAGCCTTTTTTTCAACAAAAATACGTTTATCCATCAATTCTTATTCCTTTATTTTAGCTCTTGAATATTTTGAGCAATTCCTTAGATACCCAAAGATAACAGTCTATTTCAATCCCTGCAGTTTCTCCCAGACAATCTCGTAAACATCTGTTAATTCACCTAGACCTCTACGGAAAACATCCTTATCCATGTGGTTACCATCCGCATCCCACAAACGGCAGTTATCTGGTGAAAATTCATCTGCCAAGATAATCTTACCATCCTTATCAAAACCGAACTCTAGCTTAAAATCAATCAACTTAAGCCCAATCTCAGCAAACCAGACCTTCAAAAGTTCATTGATACGGCGAGTTTCTTCCTTCAAGTAGGCGATTTGCTGGTCATCCGCAATCTGTAGGAATTTCACATGCTCGTCATTGATAAATGGATCATCCAAATCATCATTTTTGTAGTAAAATTCGACAATCGGAGTCTCAAATGCGATTCCTTCGTCTACACCAAAACGTTTTGAAAAGGAACCAGCAGTATAGTTACGGAGCACGACTTCCAAAGGAATAATCTTAACCTTTTTATTGAGTTGTTCCGTATCTGAAAGTTTCTCCACAAAGTGAGTCGCCACACCAGCCGCATTTAATTTCTCAAAAATAAAAGATGAAATCTGATTATTCAACACTCCCTTACCTGCAATCTGCTCCTTCTTGACACCGTTGAAAGCAGTCGCCTGATCCTTGTAAGTTGAAATAATAAGATTTTCATCCTCAGTTGTATAGATATCTTTAGCTTTTCCCGAATAGATTAATTGTTTTGACATTTTAAAGTTCGCCTTTCGTATTACTTGAGCACATTCTACCACAAAAAATATAAAATTACAAGAATTTAACCGAATAAATAACAGATATGCGTCGAAAATAATAAAGAAAAAAACTGCAAGAAGAATCTTTCTCACAGTTTTAAAATCATTTAACTCTGAAAACACGAACATTACTCTTTGTTCAAAAATTGATCCAAATAATAACGTAGATAACTTTTCTTGCCCGTAATCATCTGCAGGCGACCTTCCACCCCGTACCGAAGTTTTTCAGCCTGCTCCGAAGTTAGATTAGTCTCCGCCTCAATTTTAAAGAAATTCCCTTTTTCAGTCTTGGTAGCTGTCGCATCGATGCTGGTAATAGTAGAATCTAGGAAAATTTGATTCTTGGCATCATGAGTCGTAGTATAGCGAACAAAATCACCGACCTTGATTCTTGCTACATCTTTTGAACTAAGATAGGCTGTGAGTTTAGCTTTCCCTTCTTTCTCCAAGGACGGATAGAGTTGGGCTAGTAGGGCACCTTCTGCTACCATGCTAGAATCACTGGTCTCAGGATTAAGATGAAGCACCCCATCCTCACTCGCCGTAATTTTCCCCTTGTCTAAAAGATTTCCCTGTACCTTCTTACCTGACTCCACCTCCAAGATTTTCTGGTCTAGAAGGGTCAATTCCTGACCAACCTTAGCCAAGTGTTGTGATTTGAGAGATTCCAATTGACTGCTTAAACCTGACGCATAGGCTTGCTGGGTACCTGAACCTGCATACTGAACACGGTAAGTAGCAAGACTAGATTCTAACTGAGAAAGCTGCGCTTCAACCTGCGCAACAGCCTGAACCTTAGCTTGGAGATTTTCCTCGCCCTGAGACTTATAGGACTGGTAAAGAGAGTAGGCTAGATTCTGACTGGCCAAGGAAGCACCTGTTTCAATAGCTGATTTAGCTGTCTGGTAATCGCGAATTTTAGCCTCTGTTTGGCTGATGAGGTTGCCGATTTCGGCTTGGGTTTGGCTAGCTGCTGCATTCTGGGACGCGATGGTCTCATTTTGTTGCGATGTACTAGCCCTAAGACTGCCTGCTTGACTGATGTAGTCGCGAAAGGTGGCTTGGTAGCCAAATTTATCCTCCTCTGGAAAGTGGTTCTCCCCTTCTTGCAGGCTCTTTTGCAAATACTCCAATTGCTTTTTTTGATCCTTAAGCATGTCCAACTGACTAGCATAAGCCTCTGCTTGAACACCCTCTGCCCCTTCTTGGTATTGAACCAAAAGATCCCCTTTCTTGACCAGCTTATTTTCTTCCAAATGATTGACAAGAATACGATTGTTGCTAGTAGACTGGATACTTGCAAGAATACGACTAGGTTCGACAGTCGCTCTAGTGGACAAACTCATCTCCTTCTCTGCAACAGTTGCAAAGCCAAGCAAAAACACGAACAGAAGGGACATGGGTACAATCACCCGACTGGAAAAATTATGGTAACGACGATTATAAAACTCCGCACTTTCTAAAAATTCTGGTTTCATCCTCTCCTCTTTCTAGCTATTCACCAAATGGGCGTAAAAGCCACCCTGTGCAAGCAAATCAGCATGCTTTCCTTCTTCGACAATCTTGCCCTGATCCAAGACAACCACCTTCTCTGTCCGCTCTGCAATGGTCAAGCGGTGAGCAATGAAAATCAAGGTCTTGTCTAAAGCCATAAGATTATCGACAATTCGCTTCTCTGTCAAAATATCCAAACTGCTGGTCGCCTCATCCAAAATCAAGACCGGCGCATCTGTCAAGAGAGCACGCGCCAGAGCGATTCTCTGCCGTTGACCACCTGAAATCCCTGCCCCATCCGAAGTCAATTCTGTCTGGTAATTCAGGGGCATGCGCTCAATGTCCTCCCGAATCTCTGCCAATTCGACCGCCCGTAAGATATCCTCTTGAGTCGTCCCTTCCTTTGCTCCCAAAAGAAGATTCTCCAAAATCGTTCCGTTAAATACATAGGGCTGTTGAGGCAGATAGTTGATATACTGGCGCAGGGCTTTTTTATCAATCTGATTGAGATTGACACCACCCAGACTAATCTCCCCTTGACTTGGGTCGTAAAAATTAACCATCATCTTGGCCAAGGTCGTCTTACCTGACCCTGAAATCCCCACAAAAGCCACCTTAGAGCCTTGGGGAATGGTCAAATTGATAGACGACAAGACATCTCGACCATAGCCATACTTGTAGGAAACCTGCTTGAAGGTCATATCTCCCTTCATCAAGCTCAAATCCTCAACTGTTTTCTTCTCCTCAAACTCAGAAGCTACCAGATAAACCTCATTCAGACGGTTATTGGCAACCTGCGCTGTCTGAAGCTTGGTTTGCAGATTGATGATATTTTCCAAAGGATTGGTAAAGTAAACCAGCAAGGTATTATAGGTAATCAACTGCCCCAAACTCATCTTGCCATCCATGACCAGAACAGCCCCCATCCAGAGAATGCCGACATTGAGCAAGAGATGGGCAACTTTTTTCAGAGCCTTTTGCTGACTCTCTGCCCGACTATAGGTAAAGGATTTTTTCAGATAATCCACAAATTCCTTGTCAATTTTTTGGTAACGCTGACTCTCACTGGTCAAGGACTTGATAGTCTCAATACCGTTGATGTCCTCGATGATAGAAGAAGACAGAACTGCATTGGCTTCCATGGTATCCCGATTCATCTTTTCAAACGGCTTCATAAAGGCAAAGATAATCACTGTATAGATAGGAAGTGCCAATAAGGTCATTAAAAAGAGATTGGTATTTTGTGAAAATAAAACAAGGGAAATAATGACAACCGTTGACACATCTAGGAAAATCGAAAGAATGGTCGAAGCCAGCGCATCGATAATACTGTTAGCATCCGTGAAACGAGACACGATTTCCCCTGTCCGACGTGTCGCAAAAAAGGACATAGGCAGGTGAAAAACATGCTTGATATAGGACAAAATCACGTCAATCGACAAACGTTGCCCCAAAACAAGTAAGAGATACTCCTGAGCGTAAGACAAAATCTGCTGGAGGATATAGACGATGACCAACCCAATAGAAATAATCCCAAGCGTCGAACGCATCTGATCTGGCACATAGGTATCAATGATAGACTGCAGATAATAAGAACCCACAATGTTAATCAAGGTTACCAAGAGTGTTGCCAAAACGATGTTGGCAATCAAGCCACGTTGCTTCACTAATATAGGGATAAAGGAAAGAAGTCCATTCTTTTGATCCTTATGAGGCTTGTAGTCTGGACTAGGTGCCATAAAAAGAGTCACTCCTGTCCATTCTTCCGCAAAACGCTCACGTGGCAGTTTGGTCAATTTCACCCCAGGATCTGGATCGGCAATATGAATGCTATCCTTATCCTGCCCAGTCACCACATAGTAGTGGAGCAATTTCCCTTCCTTAAGCACATGGGCAACAAAAGGAAAAGTCAAATCTGGCAAGTCAAAAAGCGTCATATCCGCCTTGATAGCCCGCGTCTCAAAACCAATCTCCTCTGCCACCTTGACCAAGCCCAAGGCCGTCGTCCCATCCATAGTCGTCTTGGCCAATTCTCGCAAGTGAGCCAAAGAATAATAGCTACCATAGTAGCCAAAAACCATGGCTAATGAAGCTACACCGCAGTCCATCTGATCCACCTGCGGACGATAGTGACGTTTCCCAAATTTCATATTCATCTCCTTTTTCCTAAACTCATCTGATAACAACTATCTTACCCCAATCCCCAAATAAAAACTGGACTTCCTCCCCAAATGCGCCTATCTACCTCCCAAATGTACTTTTTGGATAAAAAATAGGTAGAACAAACGTCCTACCTAGAAAATATAAGAATTCCAAGTTAATAAAACCGAAATGATTTCGTATCATTATTAAGTAAAGAAAAGAAATTTTAGTATTTCTAAAAACTATTTATAATAGACACTATAGCATTAAATAAAAATGGTACAGAAAATACTACTGTCAATCTTAAATTTTTAAATCTCGCATAATTTGTTATCCCAATTAGTAATACTGTCAATATGCTGAAATAAGCAAACTTTATATCCGATGGATTAAATAAGTAACAAAGTAAAATGCTAAAACTTAAGGTTATATTTTTAGATAAAAGAACATCTCCAAAGTTCCTCTTATCCTTATCAAAAAATAATGTAATCAGAAAGAGAGAAAATCCATATTCAATAAGAGTTGCTATAAATGTGAAAACAACAGAAATCACTGTCAATATTGTTTCTATTTCAATTGTAAAAAGATTAGATAGTTCAGATAATTTATCAATTTGTTCATTTAAAATTCCCGACTTCATCAGTAAATCAATAAACAGATATAAAAGAAAAAGATAAATAATCAGATTCATTAACTTGTATAAACTATTATTTGTTTGAAATTTCATAAACCCGTCCTTCCTCTATTAAAATCCTTTGAGATTTGCTAATCAATTCTTGATGCAATAAATTATGAGATACATATATAATAGTAGAGCTTTCTTTCATGGAAATTAAGCGTTTAGCAATCATATCAATACTTCTTGCATCCACTGTTGATAAGGTCTCATCAATAAAAATATAATCCCAATTTTTAGCAAAAATTAAGGATAAGCCTAATTTGAATTTTGTTCCAGTAGAGGCTGTCATATAGTTATCTCCGATTTTGTTATCAAAAAAAGTATTAATTTGTTCTTTATCCTCAAATGATAGATGAATTTGAAAAGAATCACACAATAACTGCAAATTTTCTTCTATAGTGAATGGAATAACCCCAAGCTGATTGGTATCAAGGTATAGTACATCTTTGGAGACACAATTCTTTAAACCACTATCAAAAGTCTCTAGCCCAGCTAAAAGTTGTAGAAGGGTGCTCTTTCCTGAACCATTCTCTCCTTCAACTCTGTAAATTCCCTTATCAATCTCGAGTGATATATTTTTCAGTATACATTTATCATAACTTTTGGATTCATTTTCAATTTTCATAATTTAATTCCCTCTATCAACGCTGCTAAAGTTAATAAAAGATAAGAAATGATATACCATTTTAAATTACTTTTTATATAAATAAGTATATTTTTAATTCCCCTATCCTTCAATAATCGGTATAAAAGATACTGACTCATACCTTGATACCAAATAAAATTCGGTATTTCAATAAGACCATGAGGTAATATTCCTTTTATTGTAGCTACTATTCCAATCATCTGACCAGATATACCCAATTGTATTCCTAAAGATAGCAAATCAAAAAGTTGCAATAAGGGCGAAATCGGAAAACAGAATAGATATAGCAAAAAATTTGTAGAATTTGCCTGTAAAACTGTCAATGTAAATTGTAATTCCAGTTTCGGAGGTATAGTAGCAAAAGTCTCACTTTTTAATATAAAGCTTAAAAGTAAACCTAGTGAAAAACAGACTATACAAAATAACACATAGTAAATCAGAAAACCACTTTTTCTCATCTAATGCTCCCTACTAAAATTAAAAATATTATCAGAAAACAATATAAAACCAGAAAACTCCATCTCAATAAACTAACTGTACCTTTAATTAAAAATAGAGCTTTCTTATAATAGACATAGGCTATAAAATAATTGAATGGAATCAATAACAAATTCAACAAAATACTTTTTATATCAGTACTATAACTTGTCACCGGAATCAAACATAACAACAATGAAAATTGTAAGAAAGAGATTAAATGCGTCAACATCATTAGTTGTACATTCTTAAAAAAGAAATTCATTTTAGAATGATTGAGAGCAGATAATTGGAGTAAAGCTAGATCTACCCCAATTGAGGATTTATGATTCCCTATTATTGCCTCCATTAATGTGATATATATTGAGGTATAAAGAAACAATATTGGTATTTTTGTGCCATCAATTGATAACATCGTCATCATATACCAAAATAGATAGGAAAGGAGAATACTAATCAAAATAAAAGAAAAAGTTAACCCTTTATTTAACCAACAAAAACGAAGCAATATAAATAGACTGCTACGAAATCTTTTTTGGCTCATTCGACTGCTTTTAAAATAGAAATTACTCGCATGATTATCTAATATCCCCATGACTAAAATAAAATAATTGAGTAGTATGGCATAAATTACAACTTGTCCTTGTTCTATAGACAATAGTCCTATAGAGAAAAATAAGAACAATTTACTTATAATTGAAAACAAACTAGGTAGAATTAAAGAAATAATTTGAATAACTATCAAACAAAGAGTAATGGATAAATAAAAATATCCAATAATGTCTAGAAAATACAAAACAAATAAATAAATGAATGATTGTAAAATTTGGAAAGAATAATATTTCTTGACAATGGCAAGAAGATAGAGAAAAATGTAGTTTTTCCTTATATAGAAAGTATTTATTTTTTTACTTTGAATAGGCAGTTTCATATTATAACGATTCAAAGTAGCGTAATCTACTACCAAAAAAAGTAAAAATAATTTCCCTTGAAAAGGAAGATAGCTTTTAAAATAGATTGACAAACTTATGATAACAACAAACAAAAGGGTTATCCCAATAAAATTAAGATAACCTAAAATACTTTCACATTCTTTTTTAGAAAGTATTTTCATCTAGTTCTACCATAGAGCTGCTTTAGCAGCACTTTTCTTTTTCAACATATAAAGAACTGTTGCTGCAATACCCGAACCAATAGAACCTACTCCTGTGATTGCACCTACAATTGAAATTACTGCTGTAACTGTACTATAAGCACTAATCAAATTGACTACAGTAGCAGCAGATCCTGTCGAAATTCCTAATGTCCCAGCCAACATAGGAAAAGAAACAACACCTAAGCTTAACCAACTAATGACTGCTAACATTACTGAAACAATGAGAAATTTATTATGAAATTCCATTCTTTTAGATTTCATTTTAGTGTACTCCTTTTGTATATTATTTATGTTTTATTGAGAGTTAATTCGCATATGTTGTATTCCTAACTCTCTTCAAATGTTCGTCTATATTTTATACTACTTTTATTAACATATCTATAATAAATAAATTACTACTACATTTTCCTAGATTATCAAATTACTTTTATATCACTAAGACTCAATAAAAGATAATGTCTATTTAACTTTTATACGATTACTACCTCCTTTTTAGTTCACACTTCCTACATCATAAATAAACATACTCAACCCTCACAATCTCCAAATCACTCTTTTATATCATTGAAAATTAAGTTTCATCCTCTATACTAATGTAGGAAACCTATTAAAACATTCCTTTAATCCAATATAAGAATACTTTATTCCATTAATATCTACCTGATATTATAGATAGAACCAAACTCCTATACTTAAAAGGACAAATAACGTTCCAACCATAATAAACCTCCTTTCTTTTTGGAATCGTTTTCTTTATGGGTTTAGTATAACAAAAACATGAAAAAAACAACATGACTTAGAAGTCAGGTTGTTGGGAAATCTATTTGTTTTTCTGCTAAGATTCTCTGAACTAATACCTGATCATCTAGCAATTCTGCTAGAGAAATTGCCTTTTCATAGAAACTTTCTGCCTCTAAAATATTCTTGTCTACAAATAAAGCATATTTTGCCTTTAGCAAAAATAGATGAGGTCGGTAAAAAATATGTCTTGTTTTAGCAATAATTTTCTCAAATGTTTGAATATATATCAGACTATCTTCTGTCTGAATTTGGATAAATAGGCTCAGGAGAACTTTTTCCATCTGAGCTAGGCTAGCCTTATCTTCATATTCTGAACATAGCAATACTTTTTGAGCTAACTCCTCAAAATGTTCTTTATCTTCTAATCCCATAGCACAACAAAAGAAATACAATTCAATAATCAACAAATCATTTACAGAAAAATATTTCTTTTTTAATAACTGCTGGAAATATTCTTCCACTAACCCTAAACCGTAGGTCGCATCTGAACTACCATAAATATCAAAACGAGCTTGTGTCACATCCACAATTAACTGCTCTTCCTCAGGCAAATTCTCATAATAGTTTTCATATATTTCCTCAAGTATAGCTTCTTTTCGTTCGATTCTTCTCTTATCAGCGTAGGTTTGAGAATGAATCAGCTCATCTTTTAGTTTTAGGAATGCTTTTGGAATCTCTATAGCCTTAACATCTACAATATTCTGTAATGATACTCCAAGTTTATCCGCAATCAATAATAATTTAGGAAGTGTTGCTAAAGCTTGCCCATTTTCAATACGTGCTAGCTGACGAATCGTCAACTCTGATTCATCTCCACAAATATCTATCTGAGTTTTTCCACAAGATCGCCTAATAGTTTTGATTTTATAACCAATTTCACGTTTCAACTCATCCATAGTAATACTCCTTAAGTTGATTACAAAGATTTCTTTTTCTTCCTAATTCTTTTGTCAATCATGTACAAAACGATAATCGAAAACAGCGGTGGTACAATATAACTCTTTTCACTCATTGTCAGCTGAAATCCCAGAGTTGCTAGTATCTTAAAGATGAAAATATTCATCAAAAATAGAAAAATAAATACTAAAAGATAACTTAAAACCTTCTTCATTCCTTTTCTTCAACTTTCCTAATTTCTACACCTATTTTATCAAAAAATACATATAAAACTCCAAATAAACTCCAAACGATATAAATAAACACCTCAACTGCACTTTTTGGATAAAAAAATAGGCAGAACAAGCGTCCTACCTACTAAAAATATGGTATGAAAGGAAATTGCTGTTTTACTGTCACCCTAGGCAAGCTTGGAACAAATAAATCATTGATAGTAACCTTTACGACATCCTATTTATTACTTCAATTACTAATGTCCCTGCTATTTCTAAGCCACCTCTGGTATGATCTATTCATAGTCAGAATAGATAACACCGTTCTAAATTACGATTCATAGTTACTCCTTTTTTTGATTCGTTACTATAAGACACCTATTCCCTATAGAGCGTCTACTACCTCAAATTTATCCATTCTTTTTTTCTTTACTTCTGTATAAAAGAATGAAGACCATCATAAATAATGCAATCGTTGGTATATTAAAATTATCAAACCAAGTAGGTAAAGATACTTTATTTATGTCAGCTACTAATCTGATGATTATATAAGACATTGAACTAAGTAATACCATGATTTCAGGCAAAACTTTCAATACTGATTTAACGAATTTCATATTAAACTCCAATGTGATGCATTCTGAGATTATACTCTAGTCATTTTAGCACAGACTAACAAGTCATTCCTAACTGCTCACTCTACTTGCTTTTTATTGACCTTATATCCTAGATAAAAGAGCCCAAATAAAACAGGGTAAATTTCTGGATAAAATAGGGTATTAATCGGATTTTTCAAAATCAAATACGTTGCGATGTAGATTATGAGCGATACGATAAAATAACCCTCAGCAAAACCTAATAAAAATGTTTTCATGTTAGACTCCTATTTACCTGACAAGAACAGCAGAAAACTCTACTATTCACATGCACAAAATCCTTTGGATTCATGTTCTTCATTTATGATTTTGATTATTTTTTGACAAATCTTTGCGAAAAATACCAAAATATCCTGCGAAAAGCAAACCAACCAAAGTCCATTGCCAATTAAAGGATACTAACGAACCTGTACGAATCACATGAAGCGCGACATTAAGGGTTATTCCCAATAAAGGACATATCGTGGCTAGTTTAGGTAACAATGTATTGAGATTAAGGCTGCGACTGTTCATTATCTAACGCCCACGACGAGCAAAATCTGAACCAAATTTGTAACCAGCATTAAAAATTTGTACAGCAGCATTCAGTACTCCTGCAATCCCAACTGCTTCCGCAAGACCAAAACCACCTTTTGTTCCCACTAATTCATCGTCAGATAATTGATAAAATTGTTCTAAGTTCATATTCGTCATTACTCCTTTGTATTATATTTTATTGCTATGTAAATGATTAAAATGAGTATTGGATAAGTAAATACTTCTGAAATATCCATAAAATTTACACTATACTGTCCTGATAATATTTTATAGTCAATTAAAATTTGAACGATAGTAAAAATAATACGTAGCGATAGCAATACCCCTAATAATATCACTTCTTTTTTTAAAAACATAGAGATTCCTCTCTGACTATAATCAGATTATGGTCTATTCGCATAATACCCCAAAGCTGCTCCTCCAGCAAAAAGTGCTGCTGCTCCACCTGCTACTGTTGCACCTATCTTCCAAATAGACACTCCAGCGATTACAAGGGGCAATGCTCCCCCATCCACATTCACCAACTCTTCTTCTGTAAGAGCTACAAAGTTCTGTTCCATTTTGTCAAAATTTGTCATCTTTTTCTCCTCTTGTTCTATTTTTTCTAAATCTTATCTTCTAAAAAATGGAGTTCCAATAAATACACCGCGTAACAATAGACCTGTAATTAGACCCCGTTGATAACTTTCCTTGCTACCACCCACCAGCAAAGCTAAGTCGCTTTCCTTTAATACTTCAATAGTATACTTATCATTCATTTCATTCATCGCTTATCCTCCTAAAAACCTAAACCTCTACGAAATCCAAGACACCAATCTGCAAGGGTCCTCACCCAATTTTCTCCACCTTGAATATCGATCAATTCTTCCGACGTTAGCTCAACAAATCCATAGTAATGTTCTTTCATTATTTTATTCCTTTCTTTTTTCCTCTTACTTATCTATTCGAAAAATAATTCGAAAATGTACAACCAAATTAAATTTTATTTAAAAAATAATTTAATGAACCACGGATACAAGATTGGTAG
>CAUQIP010000022.1:0-28976 GCA_963518235.1 uncultured Streptococcus sp.
TGAAAGGGTAAGGTGTTTATGTTTTGTCATAGTGGACCTCATTTCTAACTCAAACATCTCACACTTAATTCCACCATAAAAATCCGTTTTAGACTAATTTTCACTTCGGTTGGGCAAGTGGAAGTTACTTTGAGAAGTTACCTTGAAATAAAAAATTAGTCATTTCCTATCTTTTCTATTGCTTTATTCCTTATTGTTTGTTATATTAAAAGTGTAATTATTTTTTATTTAATGATGTAAGTGTTACACTTTTTAGACAGAAAGGAGTATTTTTTTGAACAGCAGATGTAAACGCTTACGGAAATCGATGAAAGGAATTAGGAGTTAATGGATAAACGATTTTTTGAAAAACGCTGTACATACAGTATTCGTAAATTTGCACTAGGTGTTGCTTCAGTTATGATTGGGGCTAGTTTTTTTGCCACTGCTCCAGTAATGGCTAACACACCTACAGTTGGATCAACAGATAATTTGCCAAGTGAGCTGGCTGATTTGGATAAAAAAGCGAGCGATAATGGACGAGAGTTCGATAAGGAAGCTGCAGCAGCAAATCCAGGTTCTGCTGAAACAACAAATGGACCAAAAACTGAAGAAGAGTTATTAGCTCTTGAAAAGGAAAACAAAGAAACTACTGACAAATTGCCGAAAGAATTGGAAGGCAAAGTTGAAAAAGCTACTGATAATGGTAAAGAGGTAAATAAAGACCAATTAGCGCAAGATACTGGTAGTCTAGTTCCTGAAGATGTTGCCAAAACAAAAAATGGAGAATTGAACTATGGCGCTACTGTTAAGATTAAGACTCCATCAGGAGAAGGTAGTGGTATTGTCATTGGTAAGGACCTTGTTTTGACTGTTTCTCACAACTTTATCAAGGATCAACAAGATGGAAATATCCGTAAGGTTGTGGATAATGATAAAGGGGATGGAGATATTTTTAGTATATCCTACCCTGGTTTAGATGATGTAAAATTTAGTAAAAAAGATGTGATACACTGGGATCGAGATGGCTATCTAAAGGGCTATAAGAACGATTTGGCTCTTGTGAGATTGCGTACAGTTCTTGAAAATGCTCCTGTAGAAGTCACAGAAAAGCCAGTTGTTAAGAAAGTTGGCGATAAAGTCAATATGTTTGGTTATCCTGCTGGCAAGTTAGCGCCAGTTATTAACAGTGCTGTGGATTTTGCTGAATCTTATGGTGAAGGAGTCCAAGGAGTTGGTTACCAAGGAGGTCAACCAGGTGCCAGTGGTGGTGGTATCTTTGACACGGATGGTAAATTGATTGGTGTTCATCAAAATGGTGTGGTTGGAGTCCGTAGTGGAGGAATTCTTTTCTCTCCAGCTCAATTAAAATGGATCCAAGATCATATTAAGGGAATCTCTAGTTCAAAACCTGCGAATTTAGAGGAAACTGAAAAACCAGTTGAAGAAAAGCCAAAAGAAGACAAGCCGAAAGAAGAAAAACCAGCAACAGCTAAGCCAGAGACGCCAAAGGAAGTCACTCCAGAATGGCAAACTGTAGCAAGAAAAGAACAGCAAGGGACTGTAGCTGTTCGTGAAGAAAATGGTGTCCGATACAATAAGTTATCTTCAACAGATCAAAATGACAATGCCAGCAAACCAGCCTTGTTTGAAAAACAAGGATTGACTGTGGATGCGAATGGGAATGCGAATGTGGATCTCACTTTCAAAGAAGAATCTGAAACAGGAAAATCACGTTTTGGTGTTTTCTTGAAATTTAAAGATACAAACAATAATGTCTTTGTTGGATATGATAAATCAGGTTGGTTCTGGGAATATAAGACACCAGGTAGTAGCACATGGTATCAAGGTGGTCGTGTTGCAGCTCCAGTAAACGGCTCAGTGAATCATCTGACTATTAGCCTAAAATCAGATGGTCAACTGAATGCAACAAATAATGATGTAAAACTTTTTGATACGGTTACTTTACCAGCTGCTGTTAATGAAAATCTTAAAAATGAAAAGAAAATCTTACTTAAAGCTGGTACATATGGTACTGAAAAGACAGTTGTAAATATTAAGACTGATAATCAGGATGGAATTCAAGATACTGAAGCTACTACTGAAAAAGAAACTGGTGCGGTAGTAGATGATAGTAATGTGACTTATGATACCATCCAGTCTAAAGTCCTAAAAGCAGTGATTGACCAAGCCTTTCCACGTATCAAGGAATACACGCTGAATGGTCATACTTTGCCAGGACAGGTTCAACAACTTAAGAAAATCTTGGTAAATAATCACGATATTACCCCTGAAGTTACCTATAAGAAAATCAATGATACTACTGCAGAGTACTTGATGAAGCTTCGTGACGAGAAGAATTTTATCAATGCGGATATGACTGTTCGTCTGCAAGTTGTGGACAATCAACTTCATTTTGATGTGACTAAGATTGTCAACCACAACCAAGTTACTCCAGGTCAGAAGATTGATGATGAAAGAAAACTTCTCTCCTCTATCAATTTCTTAGGGAACTCACTTGTGTCGGTTTCAAGCGACCAAGCTGGAGCTAAGTTTGATGGGGCAACTATGTCCAATAACACGCATGTCAGTGGAGATGACCATATTGCCGTAACCAATCCAATGAAGGACTTGGCTAAGGGCTATATGTATGGATTTGTTTCTACGGATAAACTTGCTGCAGGTGTTTGGAGCAACTCTCAAAACAGCTACGGTGGTGGTTCGAATGACTGGACCCGTTTGACAGCATTCAAACAAACTGTTGGAAATACAAACTATGTAGGAATCCAAAGTTCTGAATGGCAATGGGAAAAAGCTTATAAGGGCATTGTCTTCCCAGAATATACGAAGGAACTTCCAAGTGCCAAGGTTGTTATCACTGAAGATGCTAATGCGGATAAGAAAGTGGACTGGCAGGATGGAGCCATTGCTTATCGTAGCATCATGAACAACCCTCAAGGTTGGGAAAAGGTTAAGGATATCACAGCATATCGTATCGCGATGAACTTTGGTTCTCAAGCACAAAACCCATTCCTTATGACCTTGGATGGTATTAAGAAGATCAACCTCCATACAGATGGCCTTGGGCAAGGCGTTCTCCTTAAAGGATATGGTAGTGAAGGTCATGACTCTGGTCACTTGAACTATGCTGATATTGGTAAACGTATTGGTGGAGTTGAAGACTTCAAGGCCTTGATTGAAAAAGCGAAGAAATATGGAGCTCAGCTAGGTATTCACGTTAACGCGTCTGAAACTTATCCTGAATCTAAATACTTTAACGAAAATATTCTTCGTAAGAATCCAGATGGAAGCTACAGCTATGGTTGGAACTGGTTAGATCAAGGAGTTAATATTGATGCTGCTTATGACTTGGCGCATGGACGCTTAGCTCGCTGGGAAGAGTTGAAGAACAAACTTGGTGAAGGTCTCGACTTTATCTATGTGGACGTTTGGGGAAATGGTCAATCAGGAGATAATGGTGCCTGGGCTACCCACGTTCTTGCTAAAGAAATCAACAAACAAGGTTGGCGCTTTGCGATTGAGTGGGGTCATGGTGGTGAATACGACTCTACCTTCCAACACTGGGCAGCTGACTTGACCTACGGTGGCTATACAAATAAAGGTATTAACAGTGCCATTACTCGCTTTATCCGTAACCACCAAAAAGATTCTTGGGTTGGAGACTACAGAAGTTACGGTGGTGCAGCCAACTACCCACTTCTAGGTGGCTACAGCATGAAAGACTTTGAAGGCTGGCAAGGACGAAGTGACTACAATGGCTATGTAACCAACTTATTTGCCCATGACGTCATGACTAAGTACTTCCAACACTTTACTGTAAGTAAATGGGAAAATGGTACACCAGTTACCATGTCTGATAACGGTAGCACCTATAAATGGACTCCAGAAATGCGAGTGGAATTGGTAGATGCTGATAATAACAAAGTTGTTGTGACTCGTAAGTCAAATGATGTCAATAGCCCGCAATACCGTGAGCGTACAGTAACGCTCAATGGGCGTGTCATCCAAGATGGATTAGCTTACTTGACTCCTTGGAACTGGGATGCAAATGGTAAGAAACTTCCTGCTGATAAGGAAAAAATGTACTACTTCAATACGCAAGCTGGTGCAACAACTTGGACACTTCCTAGTGATTGGGCAAAGAGCAAGGTTTATCTTTACAAGCTAACTGACCAAGGTAAGACAGAAGAGCAAGAATTAACAGTAAAAGATGGTAAGATTACCCTAGATCTTACGGCAAATCAACCATATGTTCTCTACCGTTCAAAACAAACCAATCCTGAAATGTCATGGAGTGAGGGTATGCATATCTATGACCAAGGATTTAATAGTGGAACTTTGAAACACTGGACTATTTCTGGTGATGCTTCTAAGGCAGAAATTGTCAAATCACAAGGCGCAAATGAAATGCTTCGTATCCAAGGCAATAAGAGCACAGTCAGTCTTACTCAGAAACTGACTGGCTTGAAACCAAATACTAAGTATGCTGTTTATGTCGGTGTTGATAACCGTAGTAATGCTAAGGCAAGTATCACAGTAAATACTGGTGAAAAAGAAGTGACTAGCTATACCAATAAGTCACTAGCTCTTAACTATGTTAAGGCCTATGCCCATAATACTCGTCGTGACAATGCTACAGTTGACGATACAAGTTACTTCCAAAACATGTATGCCTTCTTTACAACAGGTTCAGATGTATCAAATGTCACTCTTACTTTGAGTCGTGAAGCTGGTGATGAAGCAACTTACTTTGATGAAATTCGTACCTTTGAAAACAATTCAAGTATGTACGGAGATAATCATGATACAGCTAAAGGAACATTTAAACAAGACTTTGAAAATGTTGCTCAAGGTATTTTCCCATTTGTAATTGGTGGTATCGAAGGAGTTGAGGATAATCGTACTCACTTATCTGAAAAACATGATCCATATACACAACGTGATTGGAATGGTAAGAAAGTCGATGATGTTATCGAAGGAAATTGGTCATTGAAGACAAATGGGCTAGTTAGCCGTCGTAACTTGGTTTACCAAACAATTCCTCAAAACTTCCGTTTTGAAGCTGGTAAGACTTATCGTGTAACCTTTGAATACGAAGCGGGCTCTGACAATACCTATGCCTTTGTAGTCGGTAAGGGAGAATTCCAGTCAGGTCGTCGCGGTAATCAAGCAAGCAATTTGGAAATGCATGAATTGCCAAATACTTGGACAGATTCTAAGAAAGCTAAGAAGGTAACCTTCCTTGTAACAGGTGCAGAAACAGGCGATACTTGGGTTGGTATCTACTCAACTGGTAACGCAAGCAATACTCGTGGAGATTCTGGTGGGAATGCGAACTTCCGTGGTTACAATGACTTCATCATGGATAAACTTCAAATCGAGGAAATCACGTTAACTGGTAAGATGTTGACAGAAAATGCTCTGAAGAATTACTTGCCAACGCTTGCTATGACTAACTATACTAAAGAATCTATGGATGCCTTGAAGGAAGCTGTCTTTAACCTCAGTCAAGCAGATGATGATATTAGTGTGGAAGAAGCGCGTGCTGAAATTGCTAAGATTGATGCTCTGAAGAATGCCTTGGTACAAAAGAAAACAGCCTTGGTAGCAGAAGACTTTGAAAGTCTAAATGCTCCAGCGCAAGCGGGAGAAGATTTAGCAAATGCCTTTGATGGTAACTTATCAAGTCTATGGCATACGTCTTGGAGTGGTGGAGATGTTGGCAAACCTGCAACTATGGTCTTGAAAGAAGCGACAGAAATCACTGGATTCCGTTATGTGCCACGTGGATCAGGATCAAATGGTAACTTGCGTGATGTGAAACTGGTTGTGACAGATGAGTCTGGTAAGGAACATACCTTTACCGTAACAGATTGGCCAAATAACAACAAACCAAAAGACATTGACTTTGGTAAGACAATCAAGGCTAAGAAAATTGTTTTGACAGGTACCAAGTCTTATGGAGACGGTGGTGACAAATATCAAGCTGCTGCTGAGTTAATCTTTAGTCGTCCACAGGCTACAGAAACAGCTCTTGATTTGTCAGGTTATGAAACAGCTTTAGCGAAGGCTCAAAAATTGACCAGCAAAGAGAATCAAGAGGAGGTAGCAAGTGTAGTAGCTAGCATGAAATATGCTACGGATAACCATCTCTTGACTGAAAGAATGGTTGCCTACTTTGCAGAATATCTCAACCAACTACAAGATCAGACTGCTAAACCAGATGCTCCTACAAGTAGCAAAGGTGAAGAGGTGGCACCGATTCTTGAAGTGCCTGAGTATAAAGGCCCAGTTGGAACAGCAGGTGAAGAAGCAGTTGTTAATGAAGTTCCAGAGTACAAAGGTGGCGTCAATGCAGTAGAAGCTTTGGTAAACGAAAAGCCAGCCTACACAGGACTATTGGCTACAGCAGGCGATCAAGCAGCACCAACTATTGAAAAACCTGAGTATCAGATTAGTCAATTGGGCCAAGGAAAACTTGCAGAATCTAAAACTTCAGTTCCAACAGAAGATCAGAAGAGATTGCCAGAAACAGGAGAAAGTCAATCTGATACAGCTATCTTCCTAGCAGGCGTCAGTCTTGCCTTATCTGCTGCTGTCCTTGCAACAAAACGTAAAGAAAATTAAAGAAGACTGGATTTTAGAGTTTACCGGAACTAGAATTCAGACAGAAATAACTTAGTTGGAGAGAACCTCTAGGTTCTCTCCATTTTTAAATGGGAAATGAGACCGCTTACTGTAATAAGTGGATGAAAGGAATAGGAGAAAAATGGATAGACATTTTTTTGAAAGACGCTGTCACTATAGTATTCGAAAATTTGCAATTGGTGCAGCCTCTGTAATGATCGGTGCTAGTATCTTTGGTGCAAATGTAGTTCAGGCTACTGAGACAGTTGGAACACCTGAGAAAGAAGGAACTATCACACAAGCTCAGCCCCTAGATAAGTTGCCGGACGATTTAGTAGCTGTTTTAAAGAAAGCTGAATCAGAGGCAACGGCAGATGCAGATCATGAAGAAAATCATGAAAATACGGAAGGAGCAAGTCCTGCAGCAACTGAAGAAACAACACCAACAGCTCCAAAGCCAGCTGAAACTCTGAAATCAGCTGAAACACCAAAAGCAGATTCTAAACCTGTAGAACCAGCTATACCTACAATCAAACCAGTTGAAAAGCAAATTGAAGATAGAGAAGAACGTAACCATTTAGAAGGTATTACAGCTCAAGCTAATAACTATGAAACTGGCACTACCTATACCGCTGACAAGGCAGTAGACGGCAATCCGGATACCCGTTGGGCAACTAATCAAAATATTGAAAAGCCAACTTTTGAATTAACGCTGCCAAAAACAACATTAATTAGACATGTGGAAATTGATTGGGATCGCCGTGTTCGCAATGGACAAAATGATCCAAATATCAAATCTTGGAGTCTCTACTATGCAGGTCAAGACGATGTAAATGCTAGTGGAGAAAAACAATGGAAACTAGCTCATACCAAGAACGGAGAACCTGTTTTAGATGAGAAAGTTGACTTAGCCAATAGTATTCAAGCTAAATATCTCAAGTTAGAAATTAATGACTATCAAGCGGGTACAATGGGCTGGAGAAACGTTGGTATTCAAGAAATTCGAGCTTATTCGAATATCCCTGATACAAGTAAGGTAACGGATATCCGTCAGGTTACAGAATTGACTGTAGCTAAAGACGGACAATCTCTTGTCTTGCCAACTCTACCAGGAAAAGTCAGTCTTATCGGTAGCAACAAACAAGGTGTGATTGACCTTCAAAATCACATTTATAAGCCTCTGACTGATCAACGCGTTAAGGTTATGGTAGAGCAAATTAAAGATTCACATACTTTTACTAAAGAATTTGAAGTAGTCATCAAGGGGCTACATCAGGACGAAGGTGTGGGTGTCAAACCAAAAGTAGCACCAGCTGTTCAACAATGGTATGGAAAAGAAGGTCAATCTTCTATCACTTCAGATACAGTTCTTGCGACGGGTGATTCAGGCTTTGAACAAGCAGCAACCTTCTACCAGTCAGACCTTGCAAGTCGTGGATTGGAACTTGCGACAGGTGACAAGCAGGCTCAAAAACGAATTGAATTTAAAAAAGTTGAAAATAAGGGGTATGGTAAGGAAGGCTATGGAATCACTATCCAAAATGGTGTCATTACCATCGAAGCTGCAACGAACACAGGAGCCTTCTACGCCACTCGTACTCTTCTTCAAATGGGAGAAAGCAATCTCCAAAATGGAGAAATTCGTGATTTCCCAAGCTTCAGTCACCGTGGCTTTATGCTAGATACAGGTCGTAAATTTATTCCTTATGACGTCGTTGTAGACATTATGCTCAACATGGCTTACTACAAGATGAACGACTTGCAGTTGCACCTTAATGATAACTATATCTTCCTAAAGGAACACTTGGCAGGTAAGAACTTAACACAAGAGGAAGAGCTTAAGTACGTTCTAGAACATGCTAAGACAGGTTTCCGTGTAGAGACAGATATTGTCGGTAAGAATGGTCAAAAATTAACATCAGATGAGCATTACACCAAGGAAGAAATGCAAAATCTGATTAAACTTGCTAAGGCCTTGCATATCAATCTAGTTCCAGAAATTGACACGCCAGGTCATGCTCTGTCATTTGTCAAAGTTCGTCCAGACCTCATGTATCAAGGTAGTCTGAGCGATTACAGAGGTAAACATAACGTAGAGCGCGTAGCCATGCTTGACCTAGATAATAAATACGATGAAACGCTAGCTTTTGTCAAATCAGTTTATGACAAACTTCTTGATGGTCCAGATGCACCACTTCATGGGGTATCTACTGTTCATATCGGAACGGATGAATACTACGGAAGTAGAGAAAGTTATCGTCGTTATGTCAATGACCTTATTAAATACATTAAAGGGAAAGGCTATACACCTCGTATTTGGGGTTCACTCAGCGCGAAACGAGGTAAAACAGCGGTTGATTGGAAAGATGTAGAAGTTGATATCTGGAGTATTAGCTGGCAGCAACCAAAAGAAGCTATTGCTCAGGGAGCTAAGATTATTAATATCACAGATATCCCAACATATAGCGTTCCGAATGGGGATAATCGTCAAACAGCTTATGGTGATTATGCTAACTATGAAACTCAATATAATGGCTGGACACCAAACGATTTCAGAACTGGTCATGGTCCACTACTAGAAGCTTCTAATCCAAACATCATTGGAGGTGGTCACGCAGTTTGGAATGATAATATTGATCTTCATGAGACAGGTTTGACATCTTATGATATCTTTAAACGCTTCTTTAAGAGCATGCAAACAACTGCAGAGCGCACTTGGGGATCTGACCGTGCGGCTGCGACCTTTGCAGAACGTACCCTACCAACGAGCCCTTATGCGCCACAGTCAAATCCTGACAGAGAGATTGGCCAAAGTGACTTGTTTACCATCAATCCTGATACAGTGAAGAGCTATGCAAGTAAGAAGGTGAAGACAAGCGAGCAAGGATTGGCTTTTGAGAAAGATAGCAGTATCGAAGGTCTGGCAGGTGACGTTGGTCCAAGTCATGTCTTGAAGTTTGATGTAACTGTCACTGGAGACGGTGAACAAACCTTCTCAACAAGTGGAGATAACCGTATCTATCTAGCTGATAAAGACGGCTATCTTGCTTATCAATTTGAACAGTTCCATATCCAATTCAAGAAAAAACTTGAAAAGAACAAACGTTATCAAATCTCTATTGTGACCAAACCACAATCAACGGAATTCTATGTGGATGGTGAGAAGATTGAACGTATCGCAAATCCATCTCACCCTCGCTTTGCCCACAATAGCTTGGTTCTACCTCTTGAAAGCATCGGTGGGTTCAAAGGAATTTTACATAGTGCAGAGTTGTCAGATAAACCATTTGTAAATCCTCGTTTGATTCCAACAAATCATTTCACAGTTTCTGCAACTAGTCAAGAAACTCCAGGAACAGCGACTGAAGGAGTTGTTGAAAAAGCCTTTGACAATGATCCAAACACATTCTGGCATACTAAATGGACTGGTGATACTGCTCCGTACACTCTTTCCATGACCTTGAAAGAAGCAGAAAAAGTCAATGGTTTGACTTATCTTCCACGTCCAGGTGGTGGTAATGGTGTCGTGATATCTTATGAAATCTATGCTCAAAAAGATGGTCAAATGGTTAAAGTTGCTTCAGGAACTTGGGAAAACAATGCTAAAGAGAAAACAGTGAACTTTGATGCAGTTGAAACGGATAAGGTAGAATTTAAAGTTTTATCAGGTGTTGCAGGATTTGGTAGTGCTGCAGAAATTCAACTTCTGAAACCAGTTTCTACTAACAAGGCAGAAGAGCCAGCTACTCCAAAAACACCTAAAGTTGAGGAGATGGGTGACGGTACAACTGAACTTACTGATAGTTTTGTAGCTAGCAAGCCAACAAGTGATGAAGCAGTTGCTGCAGCAGCCCAAAGTCAAGATTACCTTAAGAAAGAGTACAAAGTCTTCCCAACACCACAAAAAGTAACTTATAATGACGGTGTAACGAAACTTCATAAACAAGTCAATCTTGTTATGGGGGAAAATTTGGATATCTATACTCGCAACCGCTTGAAGAGTGTTCTACAAGCTCATCAAATCTCATACACAAGCAGTCAAACAGCAGTGACTGGTGCTACCAATATCTATCTTGGTGTTCATGGTCAAGAGTCACAGGCTGAAAAAGAGATGCCAAATCTTTCTAAAGGACTCTTTGATAAAATTGATGCTTATGCTTTGTCCATCAAGAACAATACAATCTCTATAGTTGGTAAGGATACAGATGCTGTCTTCTACGGTTTGACAACTCTCAAACACATGCTTAATGAGAGCGCAGCACCAGTCTTACGTAATGTAACAGTGGAAGACTACGCTGAAATTAAGAACCGTGGCTTTATCGAAGGTTACTATGGAAATCCTTGGAGTAATGCTGATCGTGCAGAATTGATGCGTTATGGTGGTGACTTGAAGTTGACTCAATACTTCTTTGCACCAAAAGATGATCCATACCACAACAAGAAATGGCGTGAACTCTATCCAGAAGAAAAATTAGCTGAAATCCGTGAATTGGCGCGTGTCGGAAACCAAAACAAGACTCGTTATGTGTGGACCATCCATCCATTCATGAATAACCGTATCCGTTTTGGCAACGATGCTGACTACCAGAAAGACCTTGAAACTATTAAAGCTAAATTTACTCAATTGATGGATGTCGGTGTTCGTGAGTTTGGTATTTTGGCCGATGACGCCCCAAGTCCAGTTGGTGGCTACAATAGCTACAACCGCTTGATGAAGGACATGACAGACTGGTTGACTAAAAAACAAGCAACTTATGGTGGTCTTCGTAAGGAAATGATCTTTGTCCCAGGTCAGTATTGGGGTAATGGACGTGAAGATGAGTTGAAAGCACTCAATGAAAATCTTCCAACTTCAACCTCTATGACCCTTACTGGTGGTAAGATTTGGGGTGAAGTATCAGAAAACTTCCTATCTAACCTCAAGAACAACCTGACAGCAGGTGGTAAGACATACCGTCCAGTTTCTCTATGGGTCAATTGGCCTGTTACAGATAACTCTAAACAACACTTAATCTTAGGTGGTGGTGAGAAATTTCTTCATCCGCATGTAGATCCTAGCCTTCTTTCAGGTATCATGTTGAACCCAATGCAACAATCTGAGCCTTCCAAGATTGCCCTCTTCTCTGCAGCTCAATATACATGGAAACAATGGAAGTCAGAAGAAGAAGCCAAGAAAGTCAACGATATCGCCTTTAACTTTGTTGAAAATGGTAAGTTTACTGATAGTGAAGCATCTATTGCCTTCCGTGAACTTGGTAAACATATGATCAACCAAAACATGGATGGTCGTGTTGTGAAATTGGAAGAGTCTGTGGAACTTGCTCCGAAATTGGCAACATTTATGTCTAAGTTGAAAGCAGGTCAAGATGTCAGCGCAGAGCGTGAAGGATTGCGTGCGGAATTTGCTAAACTAAAAGCTGCAGCTCAACTTTATAAAGCATCTGGTGATGAAAAGATGCGTGCTCAAATCCATTATTGGTTGGACAATACTATTGACCAAATGGATGCCTTGAGTGCTCTCCTTGATGGTACGGAAGCTATTGCTACAAATGACTCTGCAAAACTTTGGGATAGCTACTATAAGGGGTTGAAACTATATGAACAGTCTCAAACTTACACCTTCCATTATGTAGACCATGACGAAAAAGCTGAGTTGGGTGTTCAACATATCCGTCCATTCTTGCTTGGACTGCGTGAAATCTTGGCAACAGAAGTTCAAAAAGTCTTGCATCCTGATCAAGTGATTAGTACCTTTATCACGAACCGTACAGGTGTAGAAGGCGGACTTACTGAGGTAACTGATGGAGATTTGGGAACTCATGCATTAATCAAATCGCCAAACAGTATCAAGACTGGTGATTACATTGGTTTGAAATTTAACAAGGCTGTTCCACTCCAAAACTTGACCTTTGCAATGGGAACTCAAGCAAATCCTCGTGATACCTTTAACAATGCTAAGGTTGAGTACCTAAATGAAAATGATGAGTGGGTAACACTTTCAGAACCAAGCTATACTGGAAATGAATCTCTTATTAAATATGAAAAACTCAATATTCGTGCTAAGGCTGTTCGAATGATTGCGACTTCAGATCGTGATAATACTTGGTTTGCTGTAAGAGAAATTGCTGTTAACCGCCCTGTGGAAGTTACTCGTGCTAAACAGGCAGCTACTGTGACGATTAGTCCAAATCTTATGTACAAGTACAATACGACAGTTGGTCAGATTACAGATGGTCGTGACAATACTGAAGCCATGCTTGCGAATGCTGATCGAACTGATACAACTCCAGTAAATAGTTGGGTACAACTAGACTTAGGCGAAGTCAAACCTGTGACTAAGGTTCGTCTCCACCAAGGTTCAGGAGATAAATTAGCAGAAGGTGTTCTTGAATATTCTGCAGATGGTAACTCATGGCAAGAATTGGATCGCTTGACTGGTGAGCAAACAAAAGAAATCGAAACTCCAATTTCAGCTCGCTATGTTCGTATTCGCAATACTAAGAACATCAACTTATGGTGGCGTATCGCTGACTTCTCAGTTGAAACACGTACAGGCAATAGCCAATTGACTGATACAAATGTTGAGAACTTGAAGTCAACTCCAGTTGATGATAGCCTAGGCCGTTATAATATGCAAATTCCGAGCGGAACAAAACTTCCAGCTAAGAGTTATTTGGGTATGAAACTTGATCGTCTTCACCAAGCTGAACTCATTCAAGCAGTTGGTGCAGAAAATCCATCCCTCAATTTGGAATACTCTCCAAATGCCCAAGAATGGTATTCGGCTGATCAAGTGACAGATAAGTCCTTAGTACGTTATGTTCGTTTGGTCAACAAGACTGACCAAGAACAAGCAGTGACAGCAACCTCTCTACTTGTTCAGACAAAAGAAGTTCAACCAACCACACTTGATTCGACATCAATGGG
This sequence comes from uncultured Streptococcus sp., assembly GCA_963518235.1. Taxonomy (GTDB): domain Bacteria; phylum Bacillota; class Bacilli; order Lactobacillales; family Streptococcaceae; genus Streptococcus. Next base: position 13,555 of record CAUQIP010000022.1, read on the forward strand.
CATCCATCCAACATACGGTAGAAATGATGTCCGTAAGATTAAGAACTTGGATCAATTGTTCGACGGAGTTTACAATAACTTTGTAGAGTTTTCAGACTATGCGCGTAAAGATGGTCATATCACCTTGAAGCTTGGTAGTGAACGTGCAATCAAGAAAATTAGAGCTTACATTCAAGACGGCACTCAAAACTATCTCCGTGATGGTAAGATTCAAGTCAGTCAAGATGGCAAGACTTGGACAGATCTTGTGACAGTTGGTGATGGTGTTGCCAATGAGACACGTGATGATTCCTTGACAGATGGTTGGACACATGATTCTAAGATGCCAGGAAACCGCTACATCGAGGGTGAACTTGCAAGTCCAGTTAAAGCCAATTATCTCCGTGTTCTATTTACAGCTAACTATGATGCTCGTTTTGTAGGCTTCACTGAGTTGGTTATCAATGATGGCGAATTCGTGAAACCGATTAATGATCCAACTGTTCAAGGAAACAGTGGTGAAAGCCAAGGTAACCTCTACACCAACCTCGTAGATGGTAAGGTATTGACTAGCTATAAGGCTGAGAAAGACCAAGGTGAGCTGGTCTACCACTTGTCAGAACCGACAGATGTGAACCATATTCGACTTGTTTCAAGTCTTCCGCAAGGAGTGAAGGCTCGAGTATTGGCTCGAACTCTTAAATCAGATAAAAGAGATTCTTGGTCAGAAATAGGTGAGATTACCTCAAGCTTCCAAACATTTGCTGTCCGAGATAAATCTCCATTATTGGATGTGAAACTTGTTTGGGAAGGTGGCAAACCAGAGTTCTACGAAATGACGACATTCCACCAAGAACTTCCAGAAGAACCAGTCAAACCAGCTCCAACTACAAGTAAGGGTGATGAACCAGCTTCAGTAGTAGAAGTACCAGAATTTACTGGTGGAGTGAGTGGTATCGAAGCCGCTGTTCATGAAGTTCCAGAGTATACTGAAGCTATTGGCATAGCAGGAGATGATGTGGTTCCAGTAGTAGAAGGGCTAGAATTCAAAGGCGGAGTAAACGCAGTTGAGGCAGCTACCCATGAAGTTCCAGAGTATACTGAATCTATGGGAGACCCAAGCAAGCTACCATCACCAGTAGTAGAAGTACCAGAATTTACCGGTGGAGTAAATGGTGTCGAAGCCGCTGTTCATGAAGTACCAGAATATAAAGGAACAGCAAGCCATCAAGCAACTCCAACAGAGGAAAACTTGGAAGATTCGGTTGATAAAGTTGATGGAGATAAGATGAGCAGTGGCAATAGTAATGTTGAAACTACTGTTGAAGAGTCCGATGAATTTGCAAGTGCATCAGTGAAAACGGATCAAGCCCAAAAACAAGAACAACCACAATCGTCGATTTCTAAAGTTAAAGATCAACTTCCAGCAACAGGTGGAAAAGAATCAGCTGCTTTAGCCTTGTTAGGTGGTCTTGGATTAGTTCTCTCTGCCGCTTTTGTCAAAAAAGGGAAAAAGAATTAAGAATTCGAAAAAGAGTTATTCAATAATCCTAGATAAACATTAATGTCACAATAAAACCACACAGTGATTTCAGTCTTGAGAATCATCAAGCTGAAAGAAACACTGTGTGGTTTTTGAATAGTTGATAGTTTATACCCAATGAAAATCAAAGAGCAAACTAGAAAGCTAGTTGCAGGTTGCTCAAAACACTGTTTTGAGGTTGCAGATGGAAGCTGATGCGGTTTGAAGAGATTTTAGAAGAGTGTTAGGACTAGATTCTTTACCAATTGTTAAGATTTTCGTTATAGGATACTTACTCCCTCTTTTTTGTTATATTAAAATCACAAAAAAGATTGCAATTTCTTGCTCATTTTGATATATTTAACATATACAAAAAAACAAACTTGATGCTTAGTTGTGTATCCAGAAGGAGGTTATTTTTCTAAAAAGTAAACGCTTACTTAGCATCAAGGGAAAGAAAAGAGGATTTTAATGAAGAAAAGACTTTTCGATAAACGTTACCATTATAGCATTCGTAAATTTGCTATAGGTGCGGCATCTGTGATGATTGGGGCTAGTATATTTGGCTTGTCAGCTGTACAGGCTGAGGACTTGTCTGCATCCAATACTCAAACAGAAGGAACAACGATTCATCAAGCCCAACCTTTAGATAAGCTTCCTGATGATGTGGCAGCTGCTATAGCAAAGGCTGATGGGAATGGTGGACGTGAGTTCGTAAAACCAAAAGTTGAGACAACAGAAAACAATGAAAGTAAGGATACAGAGTCTGCTAAAACTGTTAATGAAGGTAACCATGAATTGGTTAGTCCTAAAGTTGAAACTCCAAATAAGGTAGGAGAAGAAAACGAAGCTGAAGAGACAAATCCAAAGACTGTGGAAGATGGTCCGAAGTCTACAGCAGATGAAACAGATGTAAAAGAGGATACTAAGAAAATTTCAGAAAAGGATCAGGTAAAATCGACTGCAGATCTCAAACCTTCGTCTGAAAAAACGCAAGCGCTTTCTAAAGACTTAAGTGAAGCGGATGTTGAAAAAGAGAAGCAGCTATTATCGGAGCGAAAACAAGATTTTAATAAAGATTGGTATTTTAAACTAAATGCCCAAGGAGATTTTTCAAAAAAAGATGTGGATGTTCATGATTGGTCTAAATTGAATCTTCCTCATGATTGGAGTATTTATTTTGACTTCGATCACAAATCTCCCGCGCGTAATGAAGGTGGCCAGTTAAATGGTGGAACAGCTTGGTATCGTAAGACTTTTACATTAAATGAAGCTGACAAGAATAAGGATGTTCGTATCAATTTTGATGGGGTTTACATGGATTCAAAGGTCTATGTAAATGGTAAATTTGTAGGACATTATCCAAGTGGCTATAATCATTTTTCATATGATATCACAGAATTTTTAAACAAGGATGGTAGTGAAAATTCAATTACTGTTCAAGTGACCAATAAGCAACCAAGTAGTCGTTGGTATTCAGGAAGTGGGATTTATCGCGATGTAACCCTTAGTTATCGCGATAAAGTCCATGTTGCTGAAAATGGTAATCATATCACTACTCCAAAACTTGCTGAGCAAAAAGAAGGGGATGTTGAAACACAGGTTCAAAGTAAGATTAAAAATACGGATAAGAAGGCTGCTAAAGTCTTTGTGGAACAACAGATTTTCACTAAGGAAGGCAAGGTTGTATCAGAATTAGTGCGCTCTGAAACGAAGAATTTAGCAGAAAATGAAGTTGCAGATTTCAGACAAACAATCCTAGTTAATAAACCAACTCTTTGGACGACAAAAAGTTATCATCCTCAACTGTATGTGCTGAAAACAAAGGTTTATAAAGAAGGTCAACTAGTTGATGTAACAGAAGATACATTTGGTTACCGTTATTTCAATTGGACTGCTAAGGATGGTTTCTCTCTGAATGGTGAACGCATGAAATTCCACGGAGTAAGTATTCACCATGACAATGGAGCCTTGGGTGCAGAAGAGAATTATAAGGCTACCTATCGTAAATTAAAACTCTTGAAAGATATGGGGGTAAACTCTATTCGAACAACCCACAATCCAGCTAGCCCTCAGTTACTTGATGCTGCAGCTAGTTTAGGTCTTTTGGTGCAAGAGGAAGCTTTTGATACTTGGTATGGTGGCAAGAAGACTTACGACTATGGACGGTTCTTTGATCAAGATGCAACTCATCCTGAAGCTAAGAAGGGGGAGAAGTGGTCTGATTTTGATCTTAGAACAATGGTAGAACGTGATAAGAACAATCCGTCTATCGTCATGTGGTCTCTTGGAAATGAAGTAGAAGAGGCAAATGGTAGTCCTCGTTCTATCGAAACTGCTAAACGTTTGAAGGCTGTCATTAAAGCGATTGATACCGAACGTTATGTTACCATGGGTGAGAATAAATTTAGTCGTGCAGCAACAGGTGATTTCTTAAAAGTTGCAGAAATCATGGATGCTGTCGGTATGAACTATGGTGAACGTTTTTATGATGCGGTTCGTAGAGCGCATCCAGACTGGCTCATTTATGGTTCTGAAACCTCTTCAGCTACTAGAACGCGTGATTCTTATTACAATCCTGCTCAAATCCTTGGACACGATAACCGTCCAAATCGTCACTATGAACAATCTGATTATGGTAATGACCGTGTTGGATGGGGAAGAACAGCTACTGAGTCATGGACTTTTGACCGTGATCGTGCTGGCTATGCTGGACAATTTATCTGGACAGGAATTGACTATATCGGTGAACCAACTCCATGGCATAACCAAGATAATACACCTGTAAAAAGTTCTTACTTTGGTATTATTGATACGGCTGGTTTACCGAAGAATGATTTTTACCTTTACCGTAGTGAGTGGTATAGTGCTAAAGAAAAACCAACTGTTCGCATTTTACCACATTGGAACTGGACTGAAGAGACACTTAAGAATCGCAAGATGCTGGTTGATGGAATGGTTCCGGTTCGTACCTTCTCAAATGCTGCAAGTGTCGAATTGTTCTTAAATGGAGAGTCGCTTGGTAAAAAGGAATTTACTAAGAAGAGAACAGAAGATGGACGTCCATATCATGAGGGAGCTAAACCAAGTGAATTGTATCTTGAGTGGCTTGTAAAATACCAACCAGGCACACTGACTGCGATTGCTCGAGATGAAAATGGCAACGAAATTGCGCGTGATAGTGTGACAACTGCTGGGGAGCCAGCAAGAGTTCGTCTGACTAAAGAAGAGCATGTTATCACAGCAGATGGTAAAGATTTATCTTACATCCATTACGAAATTGTTGATGGCGAAGGGAATATTGTTCCGACAGCGAATAATCTTGTTCATTTCAATCTTCATGGTCAGGGACAAATCGTTGGTGTGGATAATGGAGAACAAGCTAGTCGTGAGCGCTACAAAGCTCAAGCAGATGGAACATGGCAAAGACGTGCTTTCAATGGTAAAGGAGTTGTCATTGTAAAATCAACAGAAAAAGAAGGTAAATTTACTCTTTATGCAGATTCTGCTGGTTTAACTTCTGATAGCGCAACGGTCGCAACTGTGTCTGGTAAGAAAGAAAACCGTCATTTTGTAGCCTTTGCTCCTGTAAAAGCAACAACTGATGTGACTACAAATCCTGAATTGCCTCAAACAGTAACAGCTATTTATAGCGACGGCAGTGTTGAGGAAAAGACTGTAACATGGGACGTGCCAGCTGACTTGCTTACAAGTGCAGGTGAGAAAAAAGTATATGGACGTGTAGAAGGTTTGGAAAGCAAAGCTGAGGCCCTTGTAAAAGTGATTGCCTTAGATAGATGGTTACCAAAAGTTGCTACAGTACCAGTTGGTACAACTGCAGCTGATTTGGATAAAACGGTCACAGCTGTTCTGACAGATGGTAGTTTGATTGATACAGATGTTGTTTCTTGGACCTTGAAAGATCCTGCTGCTTTGAACAAGGAAGGTGGACGTACGGAGGCTACTGGTAAATTGGTAGATGACGATCGTGAAGTAACTGCAACCTTTATCGCAAGCAGTAAGGAAACAACAAGTAGCATTACAGGACTTACTGTTGGGGATAAAGCTCTTGAGAACTTCGAGTCTGGCAAGACTTATTACCGTGTATCCCTTCCTTACACTGGAACAATTCCAAGTGTTGGAGCTCAGACTACTGGTTATCAAGTAACTGTTCAGCAAGCTTCTGCTGATAATGGTTATCAGGCTTCGGTCTTCTTGAGTGACCAAAAGGGTGACTTGGTTCAAACTTACCTAATTCAGTTTGTGAAGGAAGCTCCTGCCTTGAAACGTTTGGAAGTAGTTGTGGAAGGAAAAGAAACTGCTACTGAAGATCAGGTCTTAACTTATCGTGTCATTGGTAGTTATGAGGATGGTTCTCAAACAGAATTTTCAGCTTCAGATATTCACCTAGAAGCTAAATCATCCGATGGTGGGCATCTTGAGGTGAATGGACAGAACTTGTTGCTCTATACTAAGGGAAGAGTGACTTTGACACCTCGAATAGATAATCAAACAGAGAAAACAGAATCTGTAACCACTGAAGTGGTGATTAAAGAAAATAAAGTCAGCAAGAAGATTGTGAAACTTCATCCTGTATCTATTTCTACAGACATTAATCAGCAACCGAATCTACCTAAAGAAGTTGGGGCAGAATTTGATAAGGGCTTGCCACGCAAAGTATCTGTAACTTGGGACAAGGTAGATGAAAAAGAATTGGGGTATTATCATAGCTTTACGCTTAAAGGGCATGTAGAAGGCACAGATATTGAAGCTCGAGCAACGGTGACAGTTGAAGGCTTACAAGTTGCAGAGGAAATCAGCCTTACTCTTCCTAAGGGTGAGACAGTTCAATTGCCAGCTAATGTTCGTGCTTACCATTCTAATGGAACAACTATCTATAAAGATGTAGTTTGGGATCAGGTTCCAGCCAACTTTAGTCAAACTGAAGGAGTCTATGAAATCAATGGTCGTTTAGTGGGTAGCAATCTGACCACTAAAGCCCATGTTCGAGTATCTAGTCAAGTTGTTGCTGGAAATAATATCTCTAAACAATGGACAGGTTCGCAATTGCCAGCTGCCATTGTATCCAATACAGGAGGAGATGACTCAGCTAATGCCTTGAACGACCTGACTGTGTCAAGAACGACAACAGACGCTAAAAATAGATGGACTACTTGGAGAACAAATACTGATAATGACTGGGCTTCGATCTTGTTTGGTAATTCAGGAGACTTGACGAAACGTTTTGTCAACAATTTGTCGGTTGATTTTTATAGCGATAGAACAATTGGTCTTCCAAAAGAATACGTTATCGAATACTATGTAGGTCAGGAGGTTCCAGATCTTCCAAATGATGTCAATAATGCTCAACGAGATAGCAATCATCCATTTAATAATCCTGACAATTGGAAAGTAGTTGAAAACTTACATGCTCCAAGTCAGCTATCTGCAACTCAAACAAATCACTTTACATTTGATAAGGTAGAAACCTATGCTGTTCGTATACGCATGAAGAAAGCAGATGGAACAGCTGGTGTTGGTTTGACAGAGCTAACTGTCCTTGGAAACAAGGTCTTAAGCTCTACAAGTTCAGAGATTTCTATCAAGGTAGATGGTAAGGATCTTGAACACTTTAATCCATCTAAGACTGATTACTATATTCCTCAATCTAGCAAAGAAATCACTGCAACAGCTAGCAATAATGGTTTGGTAACAGTTGTGCCTGCAACAAGTCCAAAAGGCGCAACGCGTTTCATCTTGAAAGCAGAAGATGGTACGGTATTGAAAGAATATCGAATCTTCCGTAATGATGAGAGAGAAACTAGTCAACCTCTTGCTGCAGAAAATGGTGCTAAAATCTTGAATGTTGGTGATCAACTTCAATTGCCTGCTGAAGTGACAGTCTATTATCCTTCACAAGCTGGCTGGGTTAAGGCTAACCTTGCAGTTCAATGGGATGCCATTCCTGAACATGCGACAGAACAGGAGGGAAGTTTTGAAGTAACTGGTCATGTAATAGGTACAGATTTAAGCACCAAAATGCAAGTAACAGTTGTAGCTAAAGGTAACCAAGTTCTGTCAGAAAATCCAAGCAACAATGAAACGGATTCTAAAGCCTTTGCTTCGACAACGAATGATGTACAAGTAAATTCACATGATAGAATTTTCTACATCAATGATGGAAAATACATTGAGGACGGACGTTGGACAAACTGGTCTCGGACTCCGAAAAATCAAGAAACTTCTGTCGGACTACTCTTTAAGAAGGGCGGCAAAATTGCCTCCCAATCTATTGGAAAAGTAGCCATTCAATTCTTTAAAGATAGTGGAACAGATGCCCCAGAGAAAATGGTTCTAGAAAGATATATTGGTCCTGCCTTTACAGAACCAAGTACGATTTCTCGTTATGAAGAAAATGCCGACCATCCATTCAACAAGGCAGAAAATTGGGCACCAATTCCTTACAAAGCTTCTGGAGAAATCGTGGCTGGTAAGTCGATTGAATTTACATTTGATCCGATTCAGACAACAGCTATTCGAGCACGTTTGACTCGTAAATCTACAACTAATGGTCTAGCAGTAGTAGAGTTTAGTGCTTACTCTCCTGCTAAAGTAAGAGATGAAGAAACTCCTTCAGTGACTATTTCAGTTGCTGGAAAAGCATTGGAAAACTTTGATCCAAATGTGACAGATTATACTCTAACAACAATGGGTTCAAAACCAAAAGTCACTGCAACAACTAGTGGACATGGAGTAGTTACAGTTGTTGATCCTGGAAATGCTAATCTTCCAACACTTGTTCGTCTTGTTTCCAAAGATGGAAATTTGGTGAAAGAATATCGTTTACACTTTAAGTCTACCTTCCAAACAACACCAACAGAAGGCGTGAAGAACCTAGTATCAGAAACCCCAAGCTTGGAAATTGAAAAGACTCCGCTTCCATTTAAAGAAGTTATTCGTGAAAATCCTGAACTTGCTCAAGGCCAACGTCGTGTTGTTTCTGAAGGACAAGATGGAGAAAAAGTTGACTATATTCAAGTTGTGGGAACTACTAGAACTCTTGTTCATACTGAACAAAGAAAGGCTCAAGACCGCATTATCGAGGTAGGAGTGAAAGCATCTATTTCAAATAGCAAGGGCGAGGAGCCTGCGCTAGTCAATGAAGTTCCAGAATACACAGGAACTCTTGCTACTGTAGGAGATCAAGCGGCACCAAGCGTTGAGAAACCTGAATTTAAGGGTGGTGTTAATGCTGTAATGGCTCTAGAACATAAACTTCCAGAGTATCATGGTGTTCTAGCCACGGTAGGAAATGAGGAAGCGCCAGTTCTTGAAAAACCAGATTATCCAGTAGAGCTATTAGCTCATAACCAGACTATAAAACCAAATGTTTCAGTAGTCAAAGAAGAGCAAAATAGATTACCAGAAACAGGTGAGGGAGAATCTGAAACAGCCATTTTCTTGGCGGGGGTTAGCTTGGCCTTGTCAGTAGCCCTATTAACTGCAAAACGAAAAGAGGATTAGTCTGGGCGTCTAATGCTATCCTATTGGTATAGCTTGGTCGATGATAAAAAATCACATCGATAAATGAATAGGTATACTATGATATAAAGCCTCAAGTTGAGGAGAAAATACAGTAGATTCTTGCATGATAAAACGCATGATATCAGGTTTTGCAACACCTGATAGATGCGTTTTTCTGATTTCTAAGACTTTTCTCAGTTTCTTTTCAAATGAATTTCTTGGTAGTAGCTAAAAAATATGCTACACTATCAATATGAAAATTTTAATCCCAACAGCAAAAGAAATGAACACAGACTTGCCAAGTATCGCAGCAACTCCTTTAAGACCAGAAAGTCAGGCCGTGCTGGATACCTTGGCTCTCTATTCTACTAGTCAATTGGAGAGTTTTTACAAGGTATCAGCCGAGAAGTCTGCGGAAGAATTTCAAAATATCCAAGCTTTGAAAAGGCAAACTGCCCAACACTATCCAGCTCTAAAACTTTTTGATGGGCTTATGTACCGCCATATCAAGCGAGATAAATTGACCGAGGCAGAACAAGCCTATCTTGAAAATCATGTCTTCATTACTTCGGCTTTGTACGGAGTCGTTCCAGCCTTGTCACCTATGGCCCCTCACCGTTTGGACTTTTTGATGAAATTAAAAGTCGCTGGTAAGACTTTGAAGAGTCATTGGAAGGCAGCCTACGATGAGGCTCTGAAGCCGGAAGAAGTGATTTTTTCTCTCTTGTCGTCCGAGTTTGAGACCGTATTTTCTAAGGAAATCCGAGAAAAAATGGTGTCCTTCAAATTTATGGAGGATAAGGGCGGTCAGTTGAAAATTCACTCAACTATTTCTAAGAAAGCGCGTGGTGCTTTCCTGACAGCCCTGATAGAAAGTCAAGTAGAAACAGTGGAGGAAGCTCGTAAGTTAAGCTTTGCAGGATTTAACTACCGACAAGATTTGTCACAGCAGCGGGAATTGGTTTTTGTAAAGGAAGTATAGAAATTAGATAAGAGAAAAAGTCAGCAGGAACATGCTGACTTTTTTAGCTTATAAAGTATTGGATAAATGAATCTCATTTGATAAGGTATTGAGATGATTAACCAAATCCATGATTGACAGATGGTTTCGGCAAATAAACTTCTTGGTGACGCATGGAATATAGAAATTAGACACGATGATGTCATAATCTGTCTGATTTAAAATCTCAGGACTTGTTTCCAATTGATCCCAAATGTCGAATGTAAAGCGATTGTTACAGTAGTAGGAGAGCATATCAACCAACGTGAGTGAGAGAGCATGGTCAAAATTACTGATAATCAACACCTTAATAGGAGGGCGATTGGCTAATAATTGAGTAGTGATGTTTTCAGCATGGGTTAAAATTGTATAAACTAAGTGCTCTAGTTGTTCAGGGTGATCGTGTTGTCCTATTGCCTGACGATATTGAGCCAGTTCTTGACGAGCACTTTCCATAAAGTCTGGGAAATAGACTTTGAACTTTTCTAGTGTAATTCCCTTTTGCTCAAATAAGAGTGGTGTTGAAAAGGTTTCCTGTCTTTCAAAATAAGCTGTATTATGCAGGTGCCAAATGAGCTCATCATGATTAGCAAATTTAATATTAAATGCTTTAGATAATCGTTCCAAAATTTGGCTTAATAACTGATAAGAATAGCGAGATTCATCATTTTTATTTAGAGAATCAAAGAATTGCTGTGGATCTAGAAAAATATCATTTTGAAGAAAGGAAATGAAAATTTGGGCCACAATATCTGGAGTCATTTCCAGTCCAAATTGTTGAGAGAAGTATGCAAGCTTGTTCTCAAAATCTGGTAAATTCATTAAAACAGGATAGTAGTCTTGGTAAAAATGATTCGGTAAATCAATGAAATGTCCATTTTTTACTCGATGAATACTAATTGCGAGCATCAGCTTATACATTCTATAGATTGCAAATCTCATTGGGTAATTTGTGGATTTATAGAAGTAGTCAGCGAACTCTGTTATGACTTTTTCAGAAATATCTGGGAAAGACCAGTCTAGAAAATAATACCGCTCTGAAAAGTATTGGGCATAAAAATAGCGAATATCGATTTCATTTCCATTCAGGGATGTTGGAGTAAAAGACAGTTCAATTTGGAATTGTTTAGAGAGAATGGTGGTAATTCTATTTCCTAAGCGATAAAGATTGGCATTACTAGAATGCAGTTTTTCTACAGTTCGGTAAATAGGCAATCCTTCGTTAAAAAACATATATTCTAATAACTGAAAAGATTGGGAATGACTGAGGAAATAAATATAAATATCTTCTATACTTGCCGCTGTATCTAGATTTAGCATAATGCCATTGATAGAAGATTGAATTTTGAAGGTTGGGAATGCTGTTCGTAGTTCATTTAAGTCATTTTTCAGGATACGCTCAGTACATTCTAAAGTCTGTGCTAATTCGTTTAGACGTATCCAATCTCGTTTTTGAATGAGTATTTCAAGTAGTCGTAATTGTCGTTGTTCCTTTGTAGATAATAGAGATCTCATAAGGTTCTATCCTCCTAAGCTCATTATATCATAGTCTATAATAAAAATGCTAATATTGATATTGTCAAGATGGAGAATAATCCGATTTGATCTTAAAACAATATTTATGAATCGAATATAGGAAGGCAATTAAATGTTAATGGAATATTTGTATTGCTTTTACGATTACATTTTTACCTCTATATTATTTTTCTGTACCATTTGTACCAAAATATGAGAATCATTTTTTTGTCAGTAAATTCACTTTGATTAGAACAATTTAAATGAATCTTGAGGGAAAAAATACTATATATTAATTTGTAAAACTATATTGAATTATATGAAAAATAGATGTAAATTGTATAGTATAAAATTATATTGAGGTAAAGAATATGAAACAGGCACAGAGAAAATCATTTGATTGGTATAAAATGCAACAACGTTTTTCTATTCGTAAGTATCACTTTGGTGCAGCTAGTGTACTGCTCGGGACAGCCTTAGTCTTGGGAACTGCTGTCAATACGCAAGCAGTACAAGCAGAGGAACACAATCCTGAGGCAACTAACAGTGTTTCTGTTGATAAGATAGCAGAAACTACTAAACCAGCAGAAGTTTCTACAGCTAAGAAAGAAACTGCCTACCCAGCTCCAACTGTTGTTAATCCAGTAGAGGTGACTCCAGCTAAATCTGAAGCTGTTAAGGCAACTGTAGAAAAGGTTGAAGAGCCTAAAGTGGAAAAAGAGGAAGTTTCTCATCAAAGTGCGGTTGATAAATCAAAATTGTTAACGGCTCTTTCGCGTGCAAAAAAATTAGAAGCAAAATTATATACAGAAGCTAGTGTTGCAAACTTGAAAGCAAGTATCCAAGCTGGTCAAAGTTTGCTTGGGAAAGCAGATGCAACTGAAGCTGAATTATCAGCAGCAGAGTCATCTATTCAATCAGCTGTCATTGGACTGGAACTCCGTTCTAACTCCGATAAAGGAACTGTATCAGAAACTCCTGTAGCGAAGAAAGCTGACGCAGCAGAAGCCAAAGAAGAAGCTAAACCAGCTGCAACAACGACTGATCGTTCAGTTCTTGATAGCGCTGTTTTGCCAACTAGCAGAGCTGCTATAGTTGAAGCGTTTTTAGCTCCAAAAACAACTAATGAAATTTTGAAACCAGGTTTGAGCCTTTCTGATGCTCATCAAAATCCAGCTATCCGTAAGGAAGACTTGGATAAGGGACAAAGTGGTTTTAGAGCTTCTAGCAATCCAGCCAACCCAATTGTCTCAGGTTCTGGGAATACAGTTGCATTTACAGATATCAGTCAAGCTGGTCGTAGTTACAGTTTTCGTGGCTACGGGAACGCACGTGGTGGTCATTCAATTCATTATGATGTGACGACAGTACGTCAAGGTAATAGATTGAATTTCACAATTCAATATTCTGGTCCAGGTGAATTTGTTAATAATAACTTTATCTTGGATAAAGGGGATGGATTTGGAAATCCTTCAAATGCAACTATCACAACTCCAAGATTAAGAGAGCAATCAAAACCTATTAGCCAGGGTGCCAACTTTGTATCTCACTCAGGATATACTATGACCTCTGCTACTGAAACAAGTATGCAACAGACAATCAGATTCAGTTTGCCAATCAACAATCCAAATGGTGATTTGTCTGTCCGTTTGAAACCTGTTACTTTTAACGTGGACCAAGGTGGTGGCGGTGCCGCTACTAGCAATGATCCATACAGTAACTCTAACTATTATTATAGAGCAAACCCACTATACTTGGATGCCAATCCAAATGGTGGTTCTAGTAACAAGGTTATTACAGAAGACATTGACTTCCAAACAGTCTACCTTCCAACTAGTAAATTACCAGAAGGTCAAACCAGATTAGTTCGAGAAGGTGAAAAAGGACAACGTCAAATTACCTATAAAGTCCATCGATTTGGTAACGAAACAATTCTAGGATTGCCAATTAGTAATTCTGTTACTAAAGAAGCTAAGCCACGTATTATGCAAATTGGTGTGGCTAAAGAGCTAATCGATACAGTAAAACCACGTGTTGATCAAAATAAAGTTGGTGATACAAATAACCTCACTTTCTATCTTGATAACGATGGAAACGGTGTTTATACTGAGGGCGTAGACGAACTTGTTCAAAGAATCGCTATTAAAGATGGAGCCAAAGGTGAAAAAGGGAACCAAGGTGAACGTGGTTTAACTGGTGCTCAAGGAGCCCAAGGTGCTAAAGGTGAAAAAGGGGACCGAGGTGAACGTGGTTTAACAGGAGCCCAAGGTGCTAAAGGTGAAAAAGGAGACCGAGGCGAACGCGGTCTAACAGGAGCCCAAGGTGCCAAAGGTGAAAAAGGAGATCGAGGTGAACGCGGTCTAACCGGAGCCCAAGGTCAGGCGGGTCGTGACGGTGTAACTCCAACCGTAACCGTTAAAGATAATAAAGATGACGGCACTCATACTATCACTATTAACGACGGTAGAGGTAATGTTACAAATACTGTTGTAAGAGATGGTTTCGATGGAGCAAGCCCATTAGTTGCTACTCAACGAAATGAAGCAGATAAGACAACAACTGTTATCTTCTATTATGACCAAAATGACAACAACGAATTCGATGCAGGCGATACAAAACTAAAAGAAGTCGTTATTACAGATGGTGCCAAAGGTGAGAAAGGTGACAAGGGAGCAACTCCTAAAGTGACAACTGCTCGTGGAGCAGATGGCCACAGTACAGACATTACATTTACAGTTCCTGGAGAAGAGCCTGTTGTAGCTAACATTAAGGATGGTAAAGATGGCCGTACACCAAATATTGACTTGAATGCCTTAGCAGAAGCAGCAGTAAGACTGAATAATCAAAGAAGCGGAAGAGTAAGAAGAGCATTAGCAGACGCCCCATCTACAGCATCAGCACCACAACCAGTAGAGGGTACTCGTATTACAGCATACTATGATAACAATGGTAACGGTAAATACGATCCAGGTGTGGATGAATTAATTGGTACAAGTGATATCTTGAATGGTACAAATGGACGTAATGGTGCAGATGGAGCTTCTGGTACAGATGGTCGTAATGGTGCTGAATTATTAAGTGGACCTAAAGCACCAATAGCAAATGATGGTAAAGATGGTGATACTTATATCGATGCTACTACAGGAGATGTTTACAAAAAAGAAGGCAGAAACTGGAACCAAATTGGCAACATCAGAGGACCTCAAGGATTACCAGGTTCAAAAGGTGACAAGGGTGAGAACGGAAAAGACGGCTTCACACCAGAAGTAACAGTGACAGACAACCATGATGGTAGTCATACGATTACAGTTACGCAACCAGAAGGTCGCCCAGCCCTTACAACAATTGTTAAAAACGGAGTAGACGGACAAACACCAAAAGTCAAAGCTGTTCGTGATGAAGCTAAAAAACAAACTACTCTAACCTTCTACATTGACAAAGATGGCGATGGTAATTATACAGAAGGAACAGACACTCTCGTTCAAACCTCTATCGTTAAAGACGGTCAAGACGGAGCAACAGGTCAAGCAGGACGTGACGGTAAAGAAGTATTAAACGGAAAAGTAGATCCAACACCAAGAGACGGAAAAGATGGAGACAGCTTCGTTAATACTGTAACAGGAGATGTCTTCGTTAAGAAGAACAATACTTGGGAACAAGCAGGCAACATCAAAGGACCAAAGGGTGACAAGGGAGAAAATGGTCGTGATGGCTTCACACCAGAAGTAACAGTGACAGACAACCATGATGGCACACACACCATTACTATCACCCAACCAGAAGGACGTCCAGCTCTTACAACAATCGTTAAAAACGGAGAAAATGGCCAAACACCAAAAGTCAAAGCTGTTCGTGATGAAGCTAAAAAACAAACTACTCTAA
>CAUQIP010000023.1:0-28667 GCA_963518235.1 uncultured Streptococcus sp.
TTAGACTAATTTCCACTTCGGTTGGGCAAATGGAAGTTACTTTGAGAAGTTACCGAAATATATCTACAATCAAGCAAGTCTTGACATTTTCCCAAAATTCACGTATAATTAAATTGCTAAATTTTTATATTCGTGTTTGGTCAGTGTCTATCATTGCCTGACACGTTTTTTTTATTTAATTTTCAAAGACCAATAACTACTATCGTTAGTTAGAGAAATACCTTATACCTGTTATCACTTTTACAAAAAATCACTCAATCTTTTACTTGAAACAAAACTCATATTTGCAAACTATTGATTATTCTTCTTAAAAATTTTAAATACAGATATGTTTCACTCTAGCTAGCTTTAATAGCTCTAGCAGTACAACCAACTCACACTTGATTGTACTAAAGAACCATTAAATTAAATAAAAGGATCTATATTATGACTTACACCGAAAACGAAATTAACGCACAACTCAAATTCTTTATTAACCCATCCTTCCAAAAAGCTGAAAGATTTAAGCAAAAAACAAATCGAACCCTTGCTCTCGGAACAATCGAAGAGTTATTTGGTGAATTTGAGGAAACTGACTTCTTTAAATCATTTCCATATACTACTGATGAATTCGATAAAAAATATTGGAAATTTAAAAACACCTATCTTGAACTTCTTATCGACACTCTAGCAACACCTGACTTCTTTGCAGTTAAAGAATTATTTTACCGTGACCTTACTCTTCTTTTGGAAGAGTTTCAATAACTTCATTAAGTAAATTCTTAGAAATACTGGACAGCTTTTCAGAATATTCTTTATAAGCTTGTCTTAGTTCTTCCAAAACTTCTGCACTAAAACGCTTTAAAAGGTCCTCCTCCTTCATTCCATACCGAAGGTTTAGAACATATGGAAAGTCACGCTTTGCTTCTTTCTCTATTTCTACCACTAATAATGCCACATCTGAACGTTCCATTCTCTTCTCCTCATTTATTTTATGAAAGGTATTGACTTTTATATTGAATCAAAAATCATACTACTTAAAGTTACAAGTTCTAGTTTCTTGAAACAACATTCAATACTCAAAATTAAAATTTGTCTTTTAAGTTGTATTCAGGATTTTCAAATTCCTATAAAATGTTATGATTAAGTAAAGTTTTTTTACTTAATCTTTATAAGCTATAGCTTATACGTCTATTATATAAGCTATGACTTATTTTGTCAACACTTTTTTTAAAATTTTTTAAAAAATTTTTGAAAGGAATAAATTATGATTATTGAAAGACTAAAAAAGCTACGAAAAGAAGGAAAATTAACTCAAAAAGATATTGCTACTTTCCTAAACATTTCTCAACCAGCTTATCAACAATTTGAAAGTGGTAAAAAGAAAATGAACCTCGAAACAATGGAAAAACTAGCAGACTTCTTCAATGTTTCCACAGACTATCTTTTGGGTAAAACAGATTTTCCTGATTTTGACTTAGAGGTTGACATAGACAACGCTATTGATAACTCAGTTGCCTATGATGGTACACCTATCACAGATAACGACCGTGAAATTATCAAAGACTTCCTAAAAGAATACTTTGCAAATAAAAAATAGTATGGAACTAAGAAAAGTCATAGAAGAAATCGAAGCCCTAAACTGCAAGGTTGTCTTGTTAGACTATTTAGAAACAAAAGGTCGTTATCTTTTTGTAAATAATCAACACTTCATCTTTCTACGCTCCGACACTACAGATATAGAAAAAATCAACATCCTACTACACGAGAAACACCATTTACTGAATGATGATTCCCATAACTCACTTGCTCATATCGATACCTTCTCCCAACGCATCGAAAACAGAGCTGAAAAAGGACGAATCCTTGATTTTATGAGTTTAGTGAATAGTGAATATCCAATAGATGAACACTTCAACTACCTTGACTATATCAAAAATACAGGTATACCAAGCACTTACGAAGTGTACGTGCAAGAAATAGCCACCAAATTTTTCAAAGAAAACAAAAAAAATAACATTATCTAATGATAGTGTTATTTTTGTATTTCCGAACAAATTTTAAATACCTGATTGAAAGTTTAGGCTTAAAAACCGAATTTTATATCATATCCTGATTATTTTAGCTTCGGTTTTATTCTAAAATCACAGTACCCCAAAGCTCATCATTACAAGAGATAAATAATTCATTTTCTGTTCTATCTAAAGAGAAAAATCCACCTTTCCCCTTTTTAAGAAATTTAAATTTAACAAAGTAGACTTCTAAATCTCCTTCATATTCTTTGTGAATTTCCAAACGCTCATTAAAGTCCAACTTATCCAACTGATCAGAATACTCTTTCAAAAAATCCTTCATAAAATAATTAAACTTTGAAACCATATTTTTTGGAAGTCTATCCTGATAACTTATTTCCTTAATTTCCATATTCTATCTCCTAATCAACATTAGATAAAAAATCTTTCAAACGAACTATATCTCTATCTATCAAATTCCCTATAATTTGAATTTTGATTTTCTTCCTATCTAGTTCATATGCTTGAACAGTATCAATCCAAGAAGGTTTTTCTAAACCTGCTCTAAACCAATCAATAATTTCAAAATACTTTGACTTAATTCTATCTGATTTATTTTCATATTTTGTAGTCAAGCGATAAGTTTTAATAACTTCATCATTAAACTCAATTACCATCGCAGGACGTGACTTTGAACCAGTTCCATCAGCATACTCAATTCTTGCAATTAATATTGAATATTCTTCTATTTTTCCCATTCTTCCTCCTAATATAATCATTATTCATCGAAGAATCGATCAATATCTTCTTGTTTACTAAAATCAAGTTTAACCAGTTTTGACTTTTCTTTTACTAATCTTTGAATATCTTTTTTTGCCTGTTCCACTTCTTCTTTTGTATACTCTCTTTCATACAGATCAAGCTTAAAAGGAATACTTTTAGTCAAAACACTTTGTTTCAAAAACAACTTTACAGCAGTTGTCATATCCAAACCCAACTCATTAAAAATTGCAGTCGCTTCTTTTTTCAATTCATCATCTACTCTTACAGCAATTTGTGACATAGCATTTCTCCTTTTTTATCTTGTATATCTATTATATCACTTTCAGACAGACTATTAAACCTTTTATATCTATAAATACAAAATAAAATAGACCAGTTTCCTGATCTACTTTATTCTATATTCATTGACTAAAAATATACATTACTTGGTTAGTTTTTGGTTAGTTTCTTAAAAAATACAATTTCTTAATTCTTCAATCCTTTTAAAATCAAAAAATCTAACTCCCTCTTTAAATTACTACTATTATACCATATTTTTCAAAAAAGCCAATCATAGCAAGGTTTTGGACAATTTCAGGCTCTATAATATTTGTAGTGGGTAAATCCCCTATGGATATTATGGATCCTATTTTGTTGTAGAAAAAAATCCCATAAAATCTATAATGAAAAGTGACTAAACATCTCATTAGAAAGAATCATACGTTTTTGCAGTTTTGACACAAGCATCAAAACGCAAACGCTCCTCCGAGGGACTCTTGCAGAGAGCAGTCGTGCGAATCAACGCACAAAAAAGCACCCTCCGAAAAGGGTGCAAATTAGATGCTAATTAATAGCAATCTAACTAAAAAAATCAAATCTAATTAAACTCTACTGAGTACTATCTAAAATTTTTCTTGAAATTGGTTGATGAAACTCGTAAGCTTCTAACAACAATTCGAAGATATTATCCGAAGTAAACCGTGGTATTTTTTTTTGAATTTCATTTTTAAAAGACGGAAAATCTCTTATATCATTTACAACGCAAAACTTAAACACTTCATCAATATATTTTATTTCAGAAAGAGATAAATTATACTTTAAAATAAAATATTCTCTTGAGCAAATATGTAATTTTTCGCAAACTGCAATCAACAAATTATTAGACAAATATCTTTTATATTCTAGCTCTTCAATTAAGTCGTCATTCATATTTAGAGCACCCATTCTAAAGCTAATCTAATCCAATAAGCTATAGTAGAAGCAGTTGAGTCAGCCATACCAGAATCTACTAACGCATTTTTCACTTGCCCTTCTACCGTTCCATAAGCTAAATCACTCCAGTATTGTAAGTTCCTCAAAACCGGCATAACTGTATCAAGAGAAGCTCCAACAGATACCGCAGCAGCTCTACCAACTCCTTGTACGGAATATTTTTACTAGTTTTACTTATTTTTTCAAACGTTCAACGTCACGGGCAATGACCAATTCTTCATCAGTTGGAATAACCAAAACACGGATCTTCGCTGCCTCTGTTGAGATGTCTCCTGTCACACCAAAGACGTTCTTTTCTGGATCAACATCACAGCCAAACCAAGAGATACCTGAAATGACATCTTCACGTACATTTGCAGCATTTTCACCGATACCTGCTGTGAAGATAATAGCATCTGCTCCGTTTAGGACTGCAAGGTACTGCCCAATATGTTTTTGGATACGGTCAATATAGATTTCATATGCTAAGGTAGCATCATGGTCTCCTTCTTTTTTAGCAGCAATGACATCACGCATATCACTAGACTTGCCTGAAACTCCCATGAGTCCTGACTCACGATTGAGAATATGGCTAATAGCTTCTGGTGTATTAAAGTCCTCTGTATATTGCATTAAATAAGGAATGATAGCTGGGTCAATATCTCCTGTACGAGTTCCCATCATCACACCACCAAGTGGAGTGAATCCCATTGAAGTATCAACAGATTGACCACCCTTAACCGCTGTAATAGAAGCACCATTACCGATATGGCAAGTAATCAATTTCAAGTCCTCTAATGGACGGCCCAAGAGTTTTGCAGCTTCACCTGCCACAAACTGGTGACTTGTCCCGTGGGCACCGTATTTGCGAACCTTGTTTTCTGTGTAATATTTTGTTGGTAACGGATAGCGATAAGCTTTCTCTGGCATAGTTGTGTGGAATGAAGTATCAAAAACAACTACACTCGTAATGTCTGGCAACAATTCCTTGAAGGCACGAACACCTGCTGCATTGGCTGGATTGTGGAGAGGAGCCAACAAACTCAACTCTTCAACTTTTTCTAAAACATCCCCTTCAACAACTGTTGATTCTTTGAAATATTCTCCACCGGCAACAACACGGTGTCCAACACCTGTAATCTCATCATAAGCCTTGATAATATCGAAACGAATCAAGTCATCCAATAAAATTTTAACAGCTTGTGTGTGATTTTCGATATCCAAAATTTGTTGTTCAGAACGGCCGTCAAATTTTACAGTTGAAATTGAATCTTTCAAACCGATACGTTCAATCAAACCTTTGGCTAACACTTTTTCCTCTGGCATTAAGTATAATTGCCATTTCAAACTTGAACTTCCTGCATTGATTGCAATTGTTTTTGTCATAACAAGACTCCTCTTTTAAGCGTTTTCATCTATTATAACAAAATCTATTTTATATTTCAGTACCTTGAGTCCATTTTTGAAAATTTTCTTTAAATTTCATTAAAACACTTGCATCTTGCAAGCTAGCAAGTGGATAAATAAAAGGCTCCACTGCTACTTCACTTTTCTTCTGTAAGATAAAAATAGTCTTAGATTGTTTGGCATTAGCAAAGAGGTTTTCAGGCAGACTAATCATGGCAACCAGACTTGCCTCTTCTTTCAACCACCCTTTCAATAAGTCACTTTGAGGACTGGTCAACAAATCACTCGGAGCGAGAAAAATAGCGTATCCGTCTGACTTGAGATACTTAAGCCCTTGTTCCATGAGCAAGTGATGGGCGTAAGTATGTTCTTGACTAGAAGCAACTTGATGGCGCGACGCAACGGCATCATCAGGATAATAGCCGACAGGCAAGTCGCTGATGACCACATCGCTTTCTTTGAGCATTTGTGGACGAACGGCATCTCCTTGGACAAAGCCAGCCTGCAATCCAATCACATCTGCCATACTAGCCGCCAAATCAATCAGCAAATCATCCACTTCCATTCCCAAGTAATCCACTTTTTTAGCAAGCAAGGTCAAGAAGGTAGCACCCAGAATCCCCATTCCAGAACCCATTTCGAGGATAGTAATTTCCTCCTCTTTAAACAACTCTTCCACAATAAACACCAAAAGTAAAGCAATAGCATCTGGTGTAAATTGGTGATTGGCCTGTAGGGGCTCTGTCTGCCCAGCCTTCATCAAGAGAAACTGGTAGGTCTTGAGCCATTCTTCTTTGCGTAGTGCTAAACGCTTAAGGGCTTGATTGTTCTCCTTGACCTGCTCTAGCTCAGTTTCACCATCCAGATAGATGCTGTTTTGCTCCACCA
The DNA here is from genome assembly GCA_963518235.1 of uncultured Streptococcus sp. Taxonomy (GTDB): domain Bacteria; phylum Bacillota; class Bacilli; order Lactobacillales; family Streptococcaceae; genus Streptococcus. Next base: position 6,300 of record CAUQIP010000023.1, read on the forward strand.
GGGCGTCATAAAAGTTGGTCGCCAAATCACTTTGGATGACTTGGACATTCTCTAGTAAATACGTATAAGCTTGTTCAATTTTTTCAAAATCCATATTCCTATCTTATCAAATTTCCCTTCTTTTTTCCATCCTTATAGAAAAATCACTCCCTGACTAGGCGAGTGATTTTTGGGCTACTGTAAAAAAGAGTTCTGAGTAATTTCCTTGAAACAGGTCTTCAGCACTGTAAAGAATCTGACTATCAATGCTCGAAAAACCAAACTGGGCCAGCTTGTTTTCCAGTTCAACCAATTCAAATCCATGATGGTTGGTCTCCGTCTTGGTAAAATCGGCAATGAGGAGTTGTCCATCTGTCTTCAAATGTTGATGAAACAGTGAGAGAGCCGCATCCAAATCAGGCATATGATGAAGAACACGACAAACAACAATGAGATCAAACTCTTTCTCCAAGGGTTTTTCCAGTAAATCTTGCTCCAAAAACTGGATATTCTTGATGTCTTGCTGCTCCGCTTTCAAACGAGCTTGCTCCAGCATTTTCTCCGAAATATCCACCAATGTTACAGACTTGGCCTGCTTGGCTAGGGGCAAGGTTAATAGCCCCGTCCCTCCACCGAAATCCAAAATTTCTTTGTCTGATAGAAGATCAATCTGTTTCTCGACTACTTGACAAACCAAGTTTGCAAGGAAGATATTTTTAGGTGAATCAAAAGTTTCTGCTTTGTGGTTAAAATCATGTTTCATATTTTTAGTTTAGCACAAAGTAGCTTGATTGGCTAGGAATTCTCTTTCTTTTCAGGCTTCTCTTCTGATTTTTTCGTCTCCACTTTTTCACTTGGGTCAGTCACTACCTCTTCCTTTTTATCTGTTTTCTCTTCGTTGATTTTGACTGAAGGAAACAGAAACTCATATTGACTCTTATCCGTACGAACCCTCGTCACTAAGCCAGTTTTCTTGTTTTGATAGCTTACCTGACCTCGATTAAAAACCTGTTCCCCACTTTCTTGCTCAACCTTATCTTTGGTTCGCTTGGCCATAGCAAAAGCAACCAATTTTTCTTTATTTAAAGCATAGTCTTGATAGTGGGCGACTTGTCGGTTCAAGTAAAATTGTAACAAAAGACTAAAGATAGCTGCTATGGTTACCGCATAGAGGAGAACACCTGCCTTAACTTTTTTCTTTTTCCACACGATAGATGAACTCCCTTTCTAAGCCTTTTTGGAATTGAAAACGAAAGCGAACCAGTTGATTGTCCTCTGTAATCTGAGCTGATTTGAGTCCATAAATCATAGGCTGATAACCCCGTCCACTGGCATCAGTTTTTCGAAAATCGTCCGATTTTGACTTACCAATAGCGATTTCCTTGCCATCCTGCTTCATATAGAGGCGATTCCCCTCCACTTTTTCGAACTGCGAACGGTCTAATTCTGCCTCCAACTGGTCCACAAACAAGAGCCACTCCTTTTGCTCGCTGTGCTGCTGGTAGCGAACTTCTGAAATGAGGAGCTGACTCATGGCTTGAAAGAGGAGTAAGCTTCCACTGATGACAATGAGGGCAATCAGGGATTCCAATAAGGTAAAAGCCTTGACCTTATGGCTCTTTGATAGCCAACAACTGTTCTGAACCATGGTAGACCTCCAATCCTTTTTCACTAGAAAACACCTGAATCTCAACTCCATTGATGTTTACCTGATTTTGACCTGTCTGCAAGGCCATCTTAGCTACCCTCAAGACTTCTTCCTTTTGCAAGATTTTTGCTTCTTCTTGCCTATTTTTTTGAATTTGTCCCAAAAGGAGAGTTGCAATGCTAGCAAAGATAGCTAGAGCAACTACTGCTTCCAGTAAAATCACTGCCCTAATTTTTTGTTTCCTTAATGCGTTTAATTTTTCCATTTCCTAGATATAATTGATAACGAATCATTCCTTTACTAGTCTGAAATTCAACCTTAGCCAGGGACGAATTGCCCCCAGCTCGGTCAAATGTAATACTTTGTCCTGATGGTGCCTGAATCCCTTTGGGGACTGTCAGCTTTTGACTGCCATTGCTAATGGTCTGCTCATCTAAATTCAGACTAGTCTTTTGCTGACTGGCTACACTGCGTTTTTGGGTTTCCCTATAGAGTTCTTCAAACTCCATAAAGAAAATCTGTTCCTCTACCGCCGCAAAAGTGGACTGGACAGAGCTGGATAAGCCCAAGGCTACGATACTCACAAGACCCAAAACCAAGAGACTTTCAAGCATGGTAAAGGCCTTAATCATTGACTTTACGATTTGCTCCTCCATTTTTTGTATAGTATTCATTATAGGCTTTAGCCTGTTCTTTTGTGATTCGCCCATCTGCTTGTAACTTGCTTAGGCTAGCATCTTCATTCTTATCTAAGCTATAAAGTTCTGCCTGGCTTTCCACCACCTTAACAACAGCAGCTTTTCCTTTGTCATTGACTGCTTCTTTTTGCTTGGTCAGATTAGGTACAAAAAGCAAGAGAAGTACGCTGATGATGAGCAAGACCACCAACATCTCCACAAGTGTGAAAGCTTTAACCTTAGCTTTTTTCAAGAATGTCATCATTTTTTTCATGTTAAAAATTTACCTCCATATTTTGATACATGGGCATGAGCATTGCCGCATAAAGTAAAACGATAATCAGTGCCACAAAGATAAAAACCAGTGGCTGCACCAAATTCATGGTGCGGTTAACTCGGGTAAAAAAGGCTTCCCAAGTTTTTTCAGCATAGATTTCCAACTCACTCCCCAGCTTGGACTTGACTTCCCCATACTCGATAATGAGACTCAACTCCTTCTTAAAGAAAGGATAGGTCGCTATGGTTTGAGAAAATTCGCGGCCATTTTGTAGGGCTTGAGCTAAATCTTGACCGATTTCTTTAAAGAGCTGGGAACCTTGTTCCTGCATGATTTGAAAAATCTGCATCAGCTCCATTCCCTGCGAAATCATATTCCCCCATTCACGCGCATAATAGGCTGTCAAATAGGTCTGCACAAAAATTCCAAAGAAGGGAAGGCGTGCTAAGATAGAAAAGACGCGCATCTTAGAACTTCTTTTATAAAAAGTTAGTGCTAAAAGGGCAAGTATGGAAACAAACCCTACCATGCCTAGAAAAATTTGTGGCAGATTACCGATAATTTGGGTTGCAATATTGCTACTATCCAGTTGTGGTAGTAGATAGTTCCGTAGCCCCAGCATAATTAAGAGAAGAAAACCCAGTAAAATCAAGGGATAGGTCGCTACTTCAATTAGTTTTTTCTTGACCTTGGCTAGATTGTCTAGATACTCTTCTATCTTTCCCAAACTCAGGTGGAGATTTCCATGGACTTCAGCTAGGGATAACTGAGTGACAATGGCACTTGAAAAACCCAAACTTTCCATCATTTCTGAGAATGATTTACCCTGAGACAAGCCCGTGCGCATCTGAGTCACACACTGCTTGTCCAACAAAGCACTTCTATCTAAAAAGGAGATAGTCTCCACCAGATGAAAACCGCTGGAAAAGAGATTGTTAAACAAGGTGATGATATTTTTTTGCTTAGCTGTAGCTAATTTTTTCCGTTTCAGCCTGAAGACTTGTGATATGTCCATCTTTAAGAAGCTGGTCAATCTGTTCATTCCAGCTAGTTGGCTGGTGTTCTTGATAGTCTTTGTTTGCAAAGTCAACGATCCCTCCTCCCCCGATTAATCTTTGATAGCAGACTCCTTGCAGAACGACTGCTAATTCCTCCTCACTCACACCCAACTCCAGCAGGCGCTCATAAACACCTCGAATACTCTTAGCGTGAATGGTTGAAAAGACTGTCGCGCCTGTCAAACTAGCTCTGACCACTGCACGTGCCGTCTCACTGTCACGAATTTCTCCGATAATTAGGAGGTCTGGTCGATGACGTAGGGAAAGCTTGATCAGATTTTCATAGGTTAGTCCAATCGCCTCATTCAACTGCAACTGGAGCATGTCCTCCTGCTTGATTTCAACAGGGTCTTCGATGGACATAACTTGTTGCCCTTTAAAGAGGGACTTGGCCAATTCATGCATCAGGGTTGTCTTGCCACTGCCGACTGGTCCAGCAAAAAGATAGAGTCCTCGTTGCCTGTACTGCTTGCCCAATTCATCAATATCCTGAAACCAAAAATGCAAATCCTGCTCCTCATCATGCAACAAGCGAATGACTAAACTCTCATGCCCTCGATAATCGCCTACGGTAGATAAACGTAGGGACGCCATCTTATCGTCATAGGCATAATCGCAGGAACCAAGTTGACTACGTCGCTTTTCTCCAACATTCATACCCGCCACAAACTTAAAGTGACTGATGACTGCCGCAAATTTTTCGAAATCATAGCAACCAATTTTACAGCGCTCGTCTCCGACCCTCATATGAAGCTCATAGGCGTCTAACTTAGGGACAAAATAAATGTCTTGCGCCCCTTTTTCCCGAGCCGAACGAATGATTTCTTGTGCAATTTCTTGAACCATACTTACCTCCTCACCTATACTATTCGCAAAGATTTGGAAAAAATAAAAAGCAACTCCAAAAAAGTTACTTTTTCTCTATTTTAATTTTATACGGCAAGAACGATGCCTTTCCTGACCGGTTTGTTTTTCATAGCCTGGGCGTAGTTTTTCATCTGGAATAACCTGTTCATCCTGCAAAAGAGCCAAAGAATGGTATTGTTGTAAATACTCATCACATTCATCACACCAGCGTTGGTCTTCTGGATCCCAAAAAATGGTCATCAAGTCACTTCTACTTTTATAAAGAGGGGATTCTTGTTCCAATCTAAACCAGCAAGTTTTGTAGTATTTGAGAGCATCATAATACTGGTCAAATTTCTTACTAGCTACAATATCTTCTTCCCAACCTTCTAAGAACCACCAGGGTTCAAAATCTCCGTACATTTCTATAACACGATACATATTCATTCATTCCTTTGTACCGTATATTATAACTAATTTCGCTAAACAAGGAAAGAAATATGCTCATTTCTTAATTTTCAGATAAAAAGAGCCTGAAACAAAATAGTTCTCAGACTCTTAAAACAATCTTATAAAAATGACAAATTTTATCCCGTTTAGCGTTCACGTTTACGTTGAATTGTAAATCCTAAAATTAATCCCAAAATAGTATATCCACCGAGAGCTATCTGACGTTCCACTCGAGAATAACTACCAGTATTTGGTAACTCCTGTTTAGTCGCATCTTTTCTACTAAACGTAGATAATGTTTGAGAGGATGTGTCATTCGGTCTAGCACCAGCATGTTTTTGACTTGTCTTGTAGGCATTCAAATCAAAGGTTGGTAATTCATCCATGACTGGTGCAACTGTTGGGATTGCACCAATACCATCTGCATTAGTAGTTACTTTGTAACCATTCAACTCACCATCCAAATCAAATGTTGGAAGTTCTTCTGCAATAGGCGCAGTAGTTGTAGTTGCACCGATACCGTTATTGTTGGTAGTCACTTTATAACCGTTCAATTCCCCATTCAAGTCAAATGTTGGAAGTTCTTCGGTGGTTGGTGTTTGACGAGTAACAGCAGATACAACACCTTGATTATCTTGATAAACAGCAAGAGCTTTATCAATTGCAAGGATATCAGTTAGATGTTGTACGTCAGATTCGGCGTCAGAAAGTACTTTTTGAGCCTGTTTGAGTGCCAATTTTGCATCAGCTACTCGTTGGTCAGCATTCGCTTTATTTTGCTCAGCTTGAGCCAATTTAGTAGCCAAATTACCCAACTGACCTTGCAAACGAGTTGCCTTATCACGAGCCTCAGTTGCTTTGTTGATTTCACCTTGAACAGCTGCTACACGTTCAGTCAAATGGTTGACGTAATTTGTAGCGCGTTCAGCCGCAAGATTCTTTTCTTCAAGAGTTGCTGCTGTTGCGTTTGCTGCCAATTTAGCGAATGCAAGAGCTGCAGTTGCATTGTTCAACTCAGTTGTTGCATTTGCAATAGCAGTTGTGCGTTGTTCTTGACTACGTGTAGCTGCTGACAATTTACCAACTAATGCAGTTTGTTGTGCTACGAGTGCATCTCTTTCACCTTCTTGTCTAGCTTTTAGGGATTTGAGTTCGTTCAAATCACGCACTAGCGCACTGTTGTCCCCTTCTTGTTTGCGAGTTACAAACACAAAGTGATGGTCTGCGATGAATTTCATTTTACGACCGTAGAAGGTTGGGTTAAGCGCGTCATCCTTGAAGTTGTCGTAGTTGGCCACATACGCCTTAGTGGATTCACTTTCTTCTTCAAGGTAGGTTGTACCATCCTCATCAGTTGAATAAGTGCTACCTGTATGGGCATTGTTTTCGAACGCTACATAACGTGATACATCATTAGAACCCACAATGTTGGCAAGGGCTAGACCCATTTTGCCACCCATTGGTAATAAAAGAGCTCGACGGTGACCGTGGGTGTTATGCATGACATTTCGATAGTCATCATACCATCTAAGTAACATGTCATAAGCCAATGTTTCGTGCGTTACAATGCGGTTAAAATTAATATATCCATCTTCGTTACTTACGATATCACCATATCCAGAACCACCATTTTCAAGACCGATTTCGTTCTTGTTACCTGGCGCAGTCAATGATGTATTGTGACTCAACACATTATTACGTTGCATTTCGTTGGCACGTTGTTGTGCGTAATCTAAGTAAGCATCATCCACTTGCATATTACCAGCAACACCATTTGCCTCACGCAATTCATTAAGCAATTTGACAAAGGCTTGAGATAATCCACGATTGTCCACTTTGTAGCGGAAGACTGGACGTTCCTTGTAAGTACGAGTCGCAAAGTCATAAGGAGCTTTACGGTAGTCTTCGAGTGCTTTTTGGAAGTCCAACATGTCTTGAGTTGCTTCGATTTCGACAATTTTGACACCTTGGAAGTTAACAGGTTCCATTGTTGGATTACCTGATGCATCTTTTGGAGCATTATTGCGGTTATGCTCGTAATCCATAAGATTGTCATGAGCGACTGCATTACGTTCAGACGGGTTCAAATCAGTTGTTTTGATGACTGGTTTGTAATTATCCACTTCTTGCTGTTTAGTGTCAATACGGCTACTTGTAGCAGCGATTTGTGCAGATTTCGAAGTCACTTGGTTAGTAACGCCATCCAATTCTTTTTGGATTTCTTTAGGGTCTTGACTAACTGTTGCAGTTGCTTGGTTCAAAGCAGTCTTCTTATCTTCGACTGTTTTCTCAGCATTTTTGACAGCACTTACAGCGTTATTATGAGCTTGCTGAGCTGATGTCAATTCATCTTTTGCTGTTTGTTCGGTCGTTTTTGCGTTTGAAAGTTCTGTACCAAGTTCTGATTTTTGTTCAGTTTTAGCATCAATAACCTTATTCTGTTCTTCAACAATTGTAGCAGCATTTTGAGCAGTTTTGATATCTTCTTTGATATTCGCAACTGCGTTCGTAGCGGTTGTCTGTTGCTCTTCTGCAGCTTTCACATCTTCGACCTTTTGGTCGACTGTTGCTTGTGCGACCTTAGCAACCTCTTGAGCTTTAGACAAATCTTGACCTGTCACTGCTGCTTTTGATACAGTAGTTGATTCGGTTGGTTGTGAAAGCTCGTCTGCTTGAACAGCTGTATTAACAACACCAGCACCGACAAGAACAGAAGTTAAACCAGCACCTAATAAAATATCTTTCTTTTGCATATGTTCTCCTAATATAAAATTCATGATTTATTTTCAAAATTATAACCTGTTCTCCTATGAGGAACAAAGTTCAGTATTCTAATTCTCTGATTACCTGTTTTCTATAATCCTATGATGAGTCCTTGTCTCTAATAATTGAATTGTCTGAATTACAGATTGATAACGAACATTATCTTGGATAGTAGCTAAACTACTTTGCATTACTTCCTGATTGTATTCCACTCTTTCACGGTGTTTTTCTTCCACCAGTAAGTTAGCTGCTTCTTTAAAGTTGTCAGCTCTATAAGTTTCTAGATAACTATATAAGAGATATAGGTCATCCATATTAAAATAATCTTCTGGAATTTCTTCTTTATAGTCAAGGAACTGCTTATCTCTCAACAATTCTACACCTTTTTGGCGATATTTGTTAGAAGCATCATTATCATAAGCATTTGAAAATTCCTTCTTGGCAGAATGATTATAAAATGCTTTTACAATCGCAAAAATAGGAAAAAACAGCAATTGAAACAATCCATAAGTTACAGGTACTTGTATAATAATTAACGAAGTTATAGGTTCTCTATATATAATGGACCCGAATATATTTACTATCAAAATAAAACTGATAATAATTATGTTAAATATTTTTTTAATTCTATAATATTTACCCATAATACTATCATAGGCTTTATTTTGTTCAGCCGAAATAGCCTGGTCCAAATCCGATACTGTTTTTAAAACTTGAAAACAATACCCAAACATATAAAGCAATTCTTCCCTATTGTATTTATTCATATTGGTTTAATGTTCCCCTATAGCCATAATCCGATTTTTGGGTATATTTATACTCAATGAAAATCAAAGAGCAAACTAGGAAGCTAGCCGCAGGCTGTACTTGAGTACGGTAAGGCGACGCTGACGTGGTTTGAATTTAATTTTCGAAGAGTATTATCATACAACTATCTATTATACCCCCCCCCGAATGGCTTTGTCAAGGGATTTCTATTACTTTTAATAAAATATTTTATTGCCATCTATCTAGATTTTTGTTATCTGAAAAAGATTGATATCTAGTGTGTCACAACACTCAAAACTGAGAAAAAAATAGTTTCATTTAAAAATTATTGTTTAAAATCATTACTTTTAGTTTCAATCACTATCAAATCAGATTTGATTGCATGAAATTCACCAATCAATTTAAGAATCTGAAACACATCGTTAGATAAACCACCATCTAATTTTCTTAAACAACACAAAAGAGGCTGGGAAAACAGTCTTTAAAATAAAAAAGCAGAAGCTAATCTCTAACTTCTGCTTTCTCTCTTATGCTTGATAACGTTTCACACCATCTAGGTAGGTTGCTACCAATTCCAAATCTTTATCTAGTACGATAAAGTCCGCGTCGTAGCCTTCACGAATTTGTCCACAGACATCGTCAATATGAACAGATTTTGCTGGGTTAAGGCTAGCCATCATGACCGCTTCATGTGGATTTGCAATACCCCACTCGACTACATTTCTCATACCATCTTTAAGTTTGAGGATAGAACCTGCCAAATTACCAGTAGATTTGAGACGTGCAGTTCCATTTGCTACTATAACAGGGAATTCTCCCAACATATAGTCACCGTCTTCAAGCCCACCAGCTGTCATACAGTCCGTAATAAGAGCGATGTTTTCTGTCCCCTTTTGCTTAAGTAAAATCTCACAAGCTTTTGGATCTACGTGATAACCATCACAAATCAATTCTGCGTAAGTATGTGGGAGCTCATACATAGCTCCTACCATACCGAGTTCGCGGTGTGTTAAACCACGCATCCCATTATAGGCATGTACCCATACACTAGCTCCAGCATCAACTGCCTTCTTAGCTTGTTCAAATGTCGCATCTGAGTGTCCAAGTGCAACTGTCACACCTTCGCCCGTAACCGTACGAACAAAGTCTTCCACCCCATCACGTTCTGGTGCAATAGCGATTTTATTTAGCATCCCTTTTGCAGCATCCTGCCAAGAATGAAACTCCTCAACACCCGGGTCTCTCATATAAGTTGGATTTTGTGCCCCCTTAAAAGTTTCTGTGAAATATGGACCTTCATAATAAATCCCACGAATCTTAGCACCTGTTGCTTCTTTATAATGGTTTCCAAGATTTTCAGTGACTGCAAGCAATTGCTCATAAGTGGCTGTTAAAGTTGTGGGCAAGAAACTGGTAACACCGGTACTAAGAAGTCCTTCACTCATAGTATGCAATGTACCTTCAATGTTGTTGTCCATCACATCTACACCTGCATATCCATGAATATGAGTATCCACAAGACCTGGTGCAATGCTATAACCAGTATAGTCAAGAACCTCTGCTCCTTCAGGAATTTGATCCACATGTTTCCCAAATTTGCCATCAACAAGTTCTAAGTACCCACCGCGACGAATGCCAAATGGATAGAAAAACTGATCTGCTTTAACGTAATTAGGCATAATAATGACCTCCTTAAAAGATTACTTTTGATATTTATTATGTCAATTACATTATAAACTTTTCTGATTCATTTGTAAATGGTATAGACCTATTTTCTAGAGATATTTTAAAAGAGCTGGATGTCTCCAACTCTTCTCTTTTAAATACACGTTATTTTGATTTGACTGGCTTGTCTTGAGCTGTTTGCAAGGCTGTAGCAATGGTCTCTGCATACAATTTAGCTCCTGCTTCAATTTTACTATTGTCACTTCCGAAATGGACTTGGTCTGTTCCAGTCCAAATTTCTGGATGTTCCTTAGCAACTTGATTCCAATCTGCTATCGTGATATAAGGAGTCTTCTCTGCCAATTCTCTCATGTAGGCAGCAGCCTTCTCAACGATTGCATAGGTCTCTTTTGTCTTATCTCCCTCATAAGGAGTCACCAAAACCATATGGTGTCCCTTAGGAAGATTTTTCACGATACTATCCAAATCTTCCTTGTAATTTTCAGGATTATTTACCCCTGTTGCAATAACCACCATCTTTGGTAGAAATTTATTCTGGCTATTGTTGAGCATGATTTCATTGGCGGTCTTGGTTGTTCTGCTGACCTGCGCGTTAATCTGTGCTCCAGGAAGGGCTGTCTGCAGGGCTGTATTGGCCCTTAAAGCCACCGAGTCACCAATTAACATAGTGCCATCAGCGATCCCCAAACTGTTTGCATCTGCCCGTTCTGCCATCACCTTGGTCTGGCCAATATTGGTTGCAGCTTGCTTCAAGCCATTGACAGTTAAATCTGTCTCAAACGCTCCCACTTGTGGTGCCATCAAAGTCACTAAGAAGACAATAAATGCCAAGATTCCTGTACTTGTTGCAAGAATTACGTGAATATAAGGCAGGGGACGAAGAGTTTGTATAATAGGTGTATTCTTTCCTGCAATCCAAGGTTCCAATACATAGAATGATAGGCTAGCAAAGCCATAAGAAAAAATCAAAGTTAATAACACAGCAAAAAGATTTGATGTCAACTGTGAGAAAATAATGTAGAAAGGCCAATGGAAGAGATAAACCGCATAACTAGTATCTGCTAAAAAGCTGATCATCTTTGGCTCCTGTACGTTAGGTGTCTTTTCATGTAAGACACGCGCCGCCAGAATCATAGCAAGGGCTGCAAGACTGGCAAGCAAGAAGCCGACAAGATAGGCAAAGAGATAGGTAAATTTGACAAAGAAGGTCAAAATGAGTAAGAAGCCAAAAGCTCCTCCAAAAACTAAAAGGGTCTTGCGTAAATCCCAGATTTTATCCAACTGCTTAACTAGGGAAGTCGTCTGACGAACGCCTACAATCGTTGCTAGGATACTTCCCAAAAAGAAGGGATAGACATGAGTTAAACTAGAGAAGTAAACAGAGGAATAAGAGGTTACTAGAAAACTACCAATAAACATGGAGAAGAAGCTAATCAAGAAGGCAGCAACTGATAAGAGAAAAACCATCCCCTTCAACTGACCATTTGATTTAGCCTGTTTGGATAAGAACCAAACTGCCAATCCCCAAAGAATATAGTAGTGAACCTCAACGGCCAAGCTCCAATTATGAACAAACAAATGAGGAATGAACTGAGATTCATAACTCCCACCTGTTAGGAGTTCATAGAAGTTGGTCATAAAACCTAAGACACCCGCAATCTGACCTCCAATTCCAGCTACATAATCTTGGCGAACTAGAAAGGTAAAGGGCATGGTTACCAAGACCATCAAAACCACAGGTGGCACAATCCGATAAAAACGTCTCCTAAAAAATCCAATCAAGTCAATCTCGTGATTCTTAGAAAATTCTTCGACGAGTAAAGCCGTAATCAGGAAACCTGAAAATGTGAAAAAGACATCTACCCCGAAAAATCCTCCAGGAAAGATGGTCTGAAAGAAATGATACAAGAGTACCAAAAGTAAACCTGTAATCCTAATCAAGGAAAACCATTTAATGCGCATACGAGTTTATTCTTCCTTTCATTGTACACTTTATTCTATCAAAAAAAGAAGAAAAATCCCAAGAGAAAACTTAGGATTTTTAGCTTATATCAATTCCAGTTTAAAAATTACGGCCTGACTTATTATAGCCATATTTTTCAACAAAATACTCACGGAATTCCAAGAGATTGTCATCCATAATGGCTTGTCGCACTTGCTTCATCAGGTTAAGCAAGAAGTAAAGATTGTGGTAGCTAGTCAAGCGGATACCAAAGGTTTCATCAGCCTTGAGCAGGTGACGAAGATAAGCGCGTGTATAGTTCTTACATGTGTAGCAATCACACTCAGGATCCAGTGGCGTAAAGTCCTCAGCAAACTGAGCATTTTTCACAACCAAACGTCCTTGACTGGTCATACAAGTCCCGTTACGAGCGATACGAGTCGGCAAGACACAGTCAAACATATCCACCCCACGAATCACCCCATCGATTAAGCTATCTGGCGCTCCCACACCCATCAAATAGCGAGGTTTATTTTCAGGCAACAGTTGGGTTGTGAAGTCCAAGACAGCATTCATCTCTTCGTGGGTTTCTCCCACCGCCAAACCACCGATAGAGTAGCCTGGGAAATCCATACTGACAAGGTCATGAGCCGATTGACGACGAAGGTCTTCAAAGCCTGCCCCCTGTACAATTCCAAACAAACCTTGGTCATGTGGACGACAGTGAGCCTTCAAACCACGCTCAGCCCAACGGCTAGTACGCTCGATTGATTTCTTAACGTAGTCATAAGGTTGATAAAACTGAGGACATTCATCAAAAGACATCATGATGTCTGAGCCCAGATTATTCTGAATAGAAATAGCCTTCTCTGGAGACAAGAACATCTTAGACCCATTGAGATGGTTTTTAAAGGTTACCCCTTCTTCTGTGATATTACGGCTATCAGCTAGAGAATAAACCTGGAAACCACCACTATCCGTCAAGATTGGCTGATCCCAGTTCATGAACTTGTGGAGACCACCTGCGCGTGCAATGAGTTCGTCTCCAGGACGTAGCCAGAGATGATAAGTGTTTGATAGGATAATCCCTGAACCCATCTCCTTCAATTCTTCAGGCGACTGAGTTTTGACAGTGGCTTGTGTCCCAACTGGCATAAACATAGGTGTTGGGAAGGTACCATGGGGAGTGATGATTTCTCCCAGACGAGCTCCTGTATGTTTTTCTTTCTTAATCAAACGATATTTGATTGGTGAATCTGACATTTTTTACCTCCGAAGCTGGGAAAAACAATCCCAGTTCATACTTTGTGCCCAAGGGCATACTGTATGATTTTATCAAAAAAAGTAGGAACTGTCACGAACTATGGTATAATGAGAGAATGAAATACCCAAAAATTGATTTAAAAACCATTCGTCTGCAGGCCAGACAATTTCAGGCTGAAAATCCCCGCCTCTTTCTCGTCTATCTCTTACCTAGCATGCTGCTCATCTTGTCTGGCTTCCTCAATCCCTTAGAACGCATCCACGAGTCTATTTTAGAGCAATCCTTTTTAAACGTGTTTGGCCATGTAACTCAAACCTACCTTTTTCCACTATTGGTCTCCTTTATCGGGACGATTCTCCTGACCAGTTCAGTCTATACAACCCTAAAACTCATCAAGAATCCAGATACAGAACTATCCGTCAAAAATAGTCTTACTCTCTTTAACGAAGAGCACTTTTCACAAACCTTTTTGACTCTCCTTCTCAAACGTTTCTATCTCTTCTTATGGAGCATTCCTAGCTTGCTTGGGATTTACTTCCTCTTTTACAGTAGCTTTCTAGCAAAGAAATTCGTTGTCCTTCATCCTGAGTTTCCTAATCTGGATCTCTCATCAGTTGAAACGGAAAGTTTCCTCATGATCTTTGGCCTTTACTTTCTAGCAAGTATTTTCTTGATGATTGTCGGAAATAGTCTCTATATTCCACAATACTATGCCTATTCTCAGGTAGAATTTCTCCTATGTGACACACTAGACTTGGGAGAAGCCAAACCAGGACAAATCCTTAAAACCAGCCGTTTCCTGATGAAAGGTTACAAGTTTCAGCGTTTTATCCTAGACTTACAACTCCTTCCTTGGTACTTCCTCAATTGGATTACCTTTGGAATTGCTAGTTTCTCACTTCTTCCCTATATTCAAATCAATAAAATAATTTTTTACCGAGCAGTACTAGCTCGAAAACGTCCAAAAGCTTGAAGGTAACCCCTCAAGCTTTTTTCTATCAATGAGTTTCTCCGCCTACCAACTTGAGATCCTGATCTCCATGTTCTATAATGGCGCCGATTGCCGCTTCTATCCCTCGCCTAATATCCACTAAACTCATAGCTGGAGTAGTCGGTCGATTCACCACCTGTTCCATCATATAAGGAATATGCATAAAACCTGCCTTGACATGGGGAAATTTCTTTTCTACCAAATAGAGGGCCTGATACATCAAATGATTGCAGACAAAAGTCCCTGCCGTATTGGAAACAGAGGCCGGCAAGCCCTCTTTTTTTATAGCTTGAACCATCGCTTTAATCGGTAAACTGCTAAAGTAGGCAGAGGCACCATCCGCTCGAATGGGAAGATCAATCGGCTGATTACCTTCGTTATCAGGGATGCGTGCATCGTCTTGGTTAATGGCCACTCGTTCAGGCGTCAAGCTAGATCTTCCACCTGCTTGCCCAATACAAAGAACAAAATCAGGTTGATAACGACTCATCTCTTCTTCCAATACTTGGGCCGATTTATGAAAGACTGTTGGCACTTCTAACCAACGGACCTCAGCACCATGGATTTCAGCTGGTAAACCTTTAATGGCCTCCAAAGCTGGATTGACCTTTTCCCCTCCAAAGGACTCAAAACCTGTCACTAATACTTTCATTTCTAACTCCTTACAACCAATTCCATGAAACTCTTTTCCCGACAATAAAACAAGTATAACATATTTCCCTTATTCTGGAGTAAAAAGGACTAGCGAGACTAGTACCGACTTTTAAATTTATTTAAAGAGGAAAATACTAATCAAGGCCAAAATAGCTGGTCCACCTTGCTTCAAAATAATTTTCTTATCTGCTGTGAGAGAGCCATAAGCCGCAGCTCCAATCACAAATAAGACAAAAATAGTCACAATTTCTAAATTCTGTGAGAAATAAATCCCATACAAGAGAAAGACTCCTAACAGAGCATTATAGATTCCTTGATTTTTGAACAGTGAACTTACCGACGGACGAGCCAGTTCTTCCTTTTCCATGTTAAAGACTCGACTGGTCGCATCTGATTGCGTTGCAATACTTTCCAAATAAAAAATGTAAAAATACTCCAAAGCAACGATCGTTGCTAAAATGATTGTAATAATTGACATCTATTTCTCCTTAAATTTCTATATTTTCAATGCCCAAAACCAATTTATTTAATAAACGGCTGAGTTCTGTTCTTTCAGACTCTGTTAAGATACTTTCCATCTCTTCCTTAACCTTGATATGTTGCAGAGGGGGATTCACCACTAACTGCTCCTTGGCATACTTCGTAGCCTCTACCAACACTTCTCGCTGATTTTCAGGATTGCGATGACGCTCCACCAAACCTTTCTTTTCCAGAATTTTGAAATGTCGTGTCAAAGCAGCCTGATCAATCTTCAAACGCTCCTGAACCGCTATTTGATTACAAGGGGAATGCTCCAGCAAAAACAGTAAAATCTGATACCGTGTCAAACTAATCCCAAGTCTTTTTTCAAACAATTGCGTACTCGCTTGCTCAGACAAGCGGAGTTGATAAAGTAAATCTTGAATCTCTAACATTTCTTTTCTCTTTTCAATTGATTTATCAATAGTTGACTAATCAATTATAATGCAAAGTAAAATAAATTGCAAGAATGTTGCTCAAGGCATTACAAAATTCTAACTTCCCATTCTCCATTCATATTGATACTCGATGAAAATCAAAGAGCAAACTAGGAGGCTATCCGCAGGTTGCTCAAAGCACAGCTTTGAGGTTGCAGATAAAACTGACATGGTTTGAAGAGATTTTCGAAGAGTATGACAAATAAAAAACGAACGAGACTTACTTCCTATCACGAAAGCTAGATCTCATTCGTCAAAATGATATTACCAAGTCAGGTTTATCCATTCATTGAAACGTGAACGTGGTCATAGTGGTTTTCTGTCACGCTACCACGGTCTGGCATTGGGTTCCAAGTATTAGCTGGTCCATATTTGCTATCGAATGGAGCATAGAAACGTTGTTTCCAGATAATATAACTAATTCCACGGCTGGCCATGTTTTGAATAGCGTATTCCGCAATCTTGTCCCCTAGTTCTGAGCTTTCTGGTACCATAAAGTCGATAGCCAACCCTTTTCCGTGATCTCCACTGTCTCCTGGACGGTAACCGCTAAAGGATGTGATGCCAAACAAGTTAGCGATTTCTTCTTTAAAGGCAGCTGTTTGTGGTTGAAGGCCTGCATTTTCAGATTTCGCTAGTGCCAATCCAGCATAATCGGGCGTAGCTGGTGCAGCGTAAGTCGTTGAAACTGTTTTCGTCTCTTCTGGTTGATAAGTAGAAACTGTTGGTTTAGCTCCATTTGATGATGCTACTTCTTTTTCTTCTTCTGAACTTGTTGCGGTTGCTTTTTCTTCTACTGGCGCTGTAGTTGCTTCTACTGCTGATTCAGCTTGAGGTGTTACCTGAGGAGCTACTTCTGCAACTGCATTGCTTATTTCGGATGTTTGCTCCTCTGATACAGAAGTCTCTGTAGATGTTGTCACTTCTTCTGAAGTAGTCACTGTCTCTGTAACTTCTGAACTTGTTGCTACTTCTTTTGTACTTGTAGTTTCTACCGCTTTTGGCGCTTCTACAATCGGTTGAGAAAGGTCTGCAACTTGAACAGTTTGATCATCAACGGTTACTTGATTGGTTGTCAAATCTGCTGTCGCAGTTGTCACTTCTTCACTAGAGTCTGCTTGAGGAGTTTGGATTTCAACTTCTGTTACTTCTTCAGCTTCATTGACAGTCGTTGTCAAAACAGTTTCTGGGAAAATCAGGTCCATATTAGTGATTTTATTCAAATTCGCAAGAACTGTGACATCTACACCCAAGGCTTCTGCAATAGTGCTCAAGGTATCACCATACTGAACGGTATAACTTGTTTTGTTGTCCGTTTTAGTCAAATCGTTTTGGATTTGCTCAACACTACGTGCAGTCCAAAGAACTTCTTCTGCTTGAGTTGCCAATACTGGGGCAAATGACAAGGCTACCGTTGAGGCTAATAATATTCTTTTCTTCATTCTTTCAAATTCCTTTCAAATGAGTACCTGTCTATCATAACACAAAAAATGCAGAAAAAAAGCCCTCTCGGTCCTATTTAACAGAACTGTCTATTCCTTGTAACAAACTCGGTTACTTGAAATAGTTTGTTAGGTCTCTGTCACAAAACTGACACAATCTTATCGTTCCCAATCACCAAAAATGCAAGGAATATCTGCTAACCCTTGAATCCTATGATTGCCTCCATAAGATGACTCTAAAAAGTTGATACTTTGAATCCCACTATTCTGGGCAAATTCCACATCCAGAGTTCGATCTCCTATATAATAAGTCTTTTCAGGATCCAACTGATACTCGTCTAACAGATAGGTAGCCGCTTCTGGACTAGGTTTCCGCACAAAACCACTCTGACTGGTTAAAATCTCTGTAAAATAAGATTCCAAACCCAAGTCTCTGAGAATGGTAAGAGCATTGTCCCCCTTATGAGTGTAGACAAACTGCTGAATTCCTACTTGGTCTGCCCAAGACAACACTTCACGCGCACCTGGTATCAAAACTACTTGAGCATTCTTCTCAGCCAGACTCTGGGCACGCACCTGATTTAACACTGCCACATCCAGCTTTCGCTCTTCTGCCACCTGCACAAGCAAATCTTGCACAGAATACTTGAGGATAAACTCTCTCACCTGCTCCTTATCATAAGGAATAGAAAACTGAGCAAAAGTCTCCTCAATCCCTGATAAAATCACTTCATAAGAGTCCAATAAAGTCCCGTCTAAATCCCAAATAAAAGCTATTTTTTGCATTTCCTATCCTTTCAAACTCATATAACGCTGGTAACGGTAACGTAGAAATATCCAGCGAAAACCATTATCCAAAAGGGTTCCGGCCCAAATACCGGGCAAGCCCCAACCAAGCACAATCCCTATCAGATATCCTGTTCCAATGCGGATACACCACATTCCTATACTTGTCGCATAAAAGGGAAGCCGAGCATTCCCCAAACCCTGCCAAACAGCCGTATAGATGACTGTTCCTATCGTCATAGGAGTACCAAGTAGTGAAAACAGTGTCACTAGAACACTAGTCTCCACCGCTAGAGGATCAGTCGTATAGAGATGAGTTAATGGTACACCCAAGACATAGATACTCAACGTCAAGGGTAACATGAGGACCAGAGAAAGCCAAAAGGCTTGTTTACTCAACTTATCTACTCTATTCCAATTATCCTCTCCAACCGCTCGAGCCACCAGCATGACCGTTGCCGTAGCGACGCCAAAGGCAGGCATGTAGTTAAACTGGGTCAAGACTTCTCCGACTGCATTCCCAGCAACTGCCTCTGTTCCAAAAGAAACGACCAAGGCAATGATCACGACATCGCCAGCCCGCATCATAAGCCGCTCTCCAGCTGCTGGTAAAGCTAAGGTCAATAGTTCCTTATCTAAACCAAAAGTCGGTTTTTCAAAAGGTAGCTTTAACTGTGACCACAAAATCACAAGACCAACCAAGCGAGACAGAATAGTCCCCCAAGCAACACCAGCTATCCCCATATCAAGGATAAAAATAGCTAGACTTGAAAAAAGAATATTCAAGGCATTGGATAAAAGACTCACATAGAGGGGCAAACGTGGATTATGCGTTGCACGAATCAAGGCACCCAAACTAGTCATTAAGCCCAAGAGAACAATCAATCCGCCTACCAAAGATAGGTAGAGACCACCACTCTCAGCTACAGCCCTCTCCGTTCCCAATAGTCCTATCATCTCTTGCCCAGCGAAGATGGACAAAGCTCCTAAAAGGAAACTTAATAGTAATGTAATCTTCAAGGCTTCAGTCACATGATAGGCTAGCTTAGACTGATCCTTCTGCCCCAAACTTTTTGAAATAACACTGGAAATAGCAGCTCCCAGAGCAATGAAAATCGCCTGATAAATCGTGATAATATTGCCAGCTACTGATACACCCGAAATGGCTATCAATCCTAAATGAGCAACCAAATAACTGTCCACCATCCCCATGAGCATCTGCAAAAAGTTTTCGCCCATAGCTGGCAAGGCAATATTAAGAATATCTTTATTTTTCTTAAACAATCCTTCCTCCTGATGAAAAGAAACTCAGTTGGTTTCCCAACCGAGTTTACTCCTTCTGTCTTAAAGTCCTAGATAAGCCTCAACCGCTACTTGCATGTCTGTTGCTGCAACAGTTGTCTTATGACGAACAGGAGCTGTTTCAAGCCCGTCAACTGCAGGTGGCACAGCCACTCCTGAGATTTCATGTAATTGAGCCAAGGCTTCAAAGTCAGTTAAGCCTGCTTTCCCAGTTACAGATTCTACTGCAACTACTGGGAACTTATATGGACTAGCTGTTGAAGCAATCACCGTCTTAGTCGTATCGCCAGTAGCCGCTTGGTATTTTTTATAAACTGCTGAGGCAACCGCCGTATGTGGATCCTCGATATAAGAATCTGACTCATAAACACGCTTGATTTCTGCCGCTGTTTCTTCCTCAGTCGCATATTCAGCTGCAAAGAGGTCCAAAATCTCAGCATCAAAATCAGTCAATTCATATTGTCCTTGTGTATTTAAGGCATTCATGAGTTCAGCTGTCTTTTCAGCGTCATTTCCCAAAAGATGGAAAATCAAACGCTCCAAATTTGAAGATACCAAAATATCCATAGATGGACTAGTTGTTACTTTAAACTCACGTTTCTTGTCGTAAACACGTGTCTTGAAGAAGTCTGTCAAAACATTGTTGTCATTTGAAGCACAGATCAATTTACCAACTGGAAGACCGATTTGTTTAGCATAAAAGGCAGCCAAGATATTTCCAAAGTTTCCTGTTGGTACTGTGAAGTTGACCTTATCACCAGCCACAATCTCACCAGTCTTGACCAACTGAGCGTAGGCATAAACATAATAAACAATCTGTGGTACCAAACGACCAATATTCATAGAGTTAGCTGATGAAAATTGCAACTTGTTGGTAGCCAATTTTTCGCGAAGAGCTACGTCGTTAAACATGTGCTTCACGTTTGTTTGGGCATCATCAAAGTTACCGTCTATAGCGATAACATGGGTATTGTCACCAGTCTGAGTGGTCATTTGCAACTCTTGTACCTTGCTGACACCATCCTTTGGATAAAAGACGATAATCTCAGTACCAGGCACATCCGCAAAGCCTGCCATAGCAGCTTTCCCAGTATCACCAGATGTCGCTGTCAAGATGACAATCTTATTCTCCAAACCATATTTCTTAGCAGCTGTTGTCATAAAGTATGGCAAGATAGATAAGGCCATATCCTTAAAGGCAATTGTTGAACCATGGAACAGTTCCAAGTTATATTGCCCGTCTAATTTCACTAATGGTGCGATAGCTGGAGTATCAAACTTGCTATCGTAGGCATTGTTGATACAGTAGTCCAACTCCTCAGCTGTAAAGTCATCTAAAAATACTGACAAAACAAGCTTAGCAACTTCCTGATAAGAAGCATCTTTCAATTTGTCAAAGTCCAAATCTACCTTTGGATAAGTAAGCGGTGTAAATAAACCACCATCCGTCGCCAAACCTTGCAAAATAGCTTGGCTAGCAGTTACTGTATTGTTGGCATCACGCGTTGATTGATAAACTAATGTCATTACTCTCTATCCTTTATCTATAGTCTCTTCCATTATATCATGATTTTTCAGAAAATTCTCCCTCTATAAGAGAAATTACAGGCCCAATTCTTCTTTCAAAGGCTGTAAGTAGGTCATTTCTTGCTTATTTCTCATCTTCAGACCTTCCTCAGCTAACAGAAGTAAGTCTTTGGAAATTTCAATAATCGCAGTTTCTTCCTCATCTGTAAGCTTCTTCTTAGAAAATTGTCGTCTTAAAAACTTATAATTTCGCCCAAATGCTTTAAAGAAAGGTGCTGTTTCTAAGTAAGCTTCTAACTTATCTAAATTAACCATCAATCCTAAGTGAAAAGCTGCTGAAGCGAAGGTTCTATCTAGAGGTTGAGTGCACACACTACGAAACTCAACTGTTCCGCGAGTCGTTAAGTCTTGGTACTGATAACTACGATGAGTTTCAAAATCCTTCTCTTGAGGGTAAATAAGAATCTCATCCCCATTAAGAGCATATGCTTGGATTTCAGATGTAGCCAAATAGTCCCTAGCTTGAATCGGATAAAAATAATAGGTTTGCCCATCACGTTCCGCAGTAAAAATTGCAGAATGATCTAGATAGTAAAAAAAATCGTCTTCATCTTTAAAGAGTCTAGCATTGACCCCGACGTTTTCTGGATAGATACCATGCATGGATTCTTCCCAAAAAATATCCCTTGAAATTTTTGTATCCCAATCTGCACCCGAAAACTCAGAGTTTGCAAATAAATAAGCCTTAACCGCTTCAATTTGGGTAAAAGCATTAATCACCCGTAAGTAGTTAAACTTTGAAACATCCAGTTGAACCTGACTCCCACAGATAAAAGCACCATATTCAGGGAAATGATGTAAATCTGATTTAGTAACATTTCTACTCAAATTCAAATAATCCATCAACATCTGATAGCGTGGATAAGCCACTGGACAATTCTCATTTTTATCCCAGTTGGGATGAATGCCACAGCCAACAATAGCATGATTTGATTCAGCTAACTTCTTCTGGATTGCTTCCATATAAATACTAAAACGTTCTTCAACCTCTTGTATCGTTTCAGCCTTACCAAATGCAAACTCAATCGTAGTATAGGAAACTTCAAATAAAATAGCATCCCGACTTACTGGATTCACTAACTGAATAGGAGTCCCAAAGTCATCTACCTTTTCGACAGCAAAATCCAAAGCAGAAACTAAATATCGGAATAAGTGTTTGATAACTTCAGTATCTGTAGCATCCCCTTCTAAATTTGTAACAGGATATTCCAGCTCAATCCCAACAAACAATTCAGGGTTTTCTTTAATATTTTTCAAATACCGATGTTTTAATAAATCGATAGAACGAGACA
>CAUQIP010000024.1:0-27627 GCA_963518235.1 uncultured Streptococcus sp.
AATGAGCCCGAACTCCCTCTTTGAAATCCTCTGTTTTGGCCAGTGATTCCTGTAGATGCAGTTCTAAAACAGCATAATCTTGCCAATCTTTAAATTGGCTCTCCCAAACCAACTTCTTGATGGCAGCATAGGAATTAACTGACCCACGTCTTAATTTTTTAAGAAGCTGTTCTCTGGTTTTTTCTAACTTATCAGCTTCCGAAATACGGTAAACTACACCCCACTCTAGAGCTTTTTCTGCTGTTAAAGCTTCTCCTGTCATAGCTAGTTGAGCAGCACGCGTCACACCGATACTGCGGCTCAAGAGATAAATTCCTCCTGCATCTGGAGCCAAACCAACTCCAACAAAGGCTTGGATAAATTTAGCCTTATCAGTCGCTAAACAAAAATCTGCTGCAACAGCCATATTAGCTGCAGCACCTGCAACAGCCCCATCAACTTCCATCAAAACAGGCTTTGCAATTTGCTTGATTTTATAAGAAATAGCATTGACTAGTTCTGCGATTTTCGTCAATGATGGAATATCATCCTCATCCACTGCCCGCTTCATCTCTACTAAATCTCCCCCAACTGAAAAGACCTTGCCATTCGCATTGATTAAGATAAAATGCACAGCCGGATCCTCTTCTGCCAAAGTCAGAGCTTCTAAAATCTCCTCACACATGGGAATATGAAAACCATTTGCGACCTCAGGACGATTTAAGGTAAGGATTGCCAAATCCTCTTCAAGCTGATAAATAATGTGTTCCATCTGGACTCCTTTTTATTTTATAAGCAGTTTAAATCATTTTATTATCAAAGTATATCTTTTTTAAAACTCGAAAGCAAGAAAAAATCGACTGAAAGTGTCTCAGCCGATTAGAAAGGCTCGCTTTAGGATAGAAAGCATCTCATTTTCTTCATTGAAAAAAGGCTTTCTTTCTGCTATAATCGTATAAAATACTTACTTTAGGAGTTCTTATGAAAGTTGTTAAATTTGGAGGTAGCTCTCTTGCCTCTGCTAGTCAATTAGAAAAAGTTTTGAACATCGTAAAAAGTGATTCAGAGCGCCGTTTTGTAATCGTTTCTGCGCCTGGTAAACGCAATGCTGAAGATACTAAGGTTACGGATGCCTTGATTAAATACTACCGCGACTATGTTGCTGGTAACGATATTAGCAAGAGTCAAAACTGGATTATCGATCGCTATGCCGCCATGGTTAGTGAATTGGGACTGAAACCAGCCGTTCTAGAAAAAATTTCAAAAAGTATTCGCGCCTTAGCCACTCTTCCTATTGAAGAAAATGAATTTCTCTACGATACTTTCCTCGCAGCGGGTGAAAATAACAATGCTAAATTGATCGCTGCCTACTTTAACCAAAACGGTATCGATGCACGCTATGTTCATCCTAGAGAAGCTGGGATTGTGGTCACAAGTGAACCTGGTCACGCTCGCATCATTCCATCAAGTTATGACAAGATTGAAGAATTAACAAATGCAAATGAAGTTCTTGTCATTCCTGGTTTCTTTGGTGTTACTAAGGAAAATCAAATCTGTACCTTCTCACGTGGAGGCTCTGATATTACAGGTTCTATCATTGCTGCAGGTGTTAAAGCTGACCTCTATGAAAACTTTACGGACGTTGATGGTATCTTTGCAGCTCACCCAGGAATTATCCACCAACCACACTCGATTCCTGAGTTGACTTACCGTGAAATGCGTGAATTGGCCTATGCAGGATTCTCAGTTCTTCATGACGAAGCCCTTCTACCTGCCTACCGTGGAAAAATTCCTCTAGTTATCAAGAATACCAACAACCCTAATCATCCAGGTACTCGTATCGTTCTAAAACACAGTAGTGATGAATTTCCAGTTGTGGGAATTGCTGGTGATTCAGGTTTTGTCAGCATTAACATGTCTAAATACCTCATGAACCGCGAGGTTGGATTTGGTCGCAAGGTTCTGCAAATCCTTGAAGACCTCAACATCGGTTGGGAACATATGCCAACTGGTATCGACGATCTTTCCATCATTCTCCGTTCTCGTGAACTAACTCCTATCAAGGAAGAAGAAATCCTGCGTCAGTTGGTTCAAAAGGCTGAAGTAGACCATGCAGAAATCGAACACGACCTTTCTATCATTATGATTGTTGGAGAAAAAATGAAGAGTCATATCGGAGTAACTGCTACTGCGACACGTGCTCTATCTGAAAATAAGATCAACATCCAGATGATGTCTCAAGGTTCTAGTGAAGTTTCTATCATGTTTGTTGTCAATAAAGACCAAGAAAAAGCAGCAATTAAAGCCCTCTACAATGCCTTTTTCGGTGAAAGTAAGGAAGTCTAATCATGGCCCAATCGCTTAACAAAACAGTGCTTCTCAATACGACAGGAACTTCTTATCTCTCTATAGCTGGAAAAGTTGGGAAATTCCTGGTCGGAGATCAGGCTCTGGAATTTTACCCAGATGTTAATGTCGAACAATTTATCCAGATTCCTTGGGACCATATCAACCAGATTGGAGCCAATGTCACTGGTCGCAAAATCAGTCGCCACTTCGAAGTCTTTACAGACAGAGGAAAATTCCTCTTTGCTTCAAAAGACTCAGGTGCCATTCTTAAAATTGCTCGCGAAAAACTGGGCAATGACAAGGTCGTCAAACTTCCTACCCTAATTCAGACCATTGGTCAAAAATTTAAAAATCTATTTGCAAAAAAGTAGAAACTTTAGTATAATCATAGCAACGGATAAGTAGCTTATCTTCTTCTTTCAGAAAGTCTGCGGATGCTGCGAGCAGATAGGAGGGATAGGTGAAATTCTACCGTTAGTAACAATTACATACATAATCAAGTGCACACCTGTGAAGTTGGATGGAACCGTGGCCCTGCCACTCCAACGCTTTGTCAGGTGTGCTTTTTTCATAAAGGAGTTCTTATGTTAGATATCAAACGTATTCGTACAGACTTTGATGCTGTCGCAGAAAAATTGGCTACACGTGGTGTAGATGCTGCTATCTTGAATGAGATGAAAGAAATCGATGCTAAACGTCGTGACATCTTGGTCAAGGTTGAAACTCTCAAAGCAGAACGTAACACAGTTTCTGCTGAGATTGCCCAAGCTAAGCGCAACAAGGAAAATGCAGATGACAAGATTGCTGCCATGCAAAATCTATCTGCTGAGGTCAAAGCCTTGGATGCTGAATTGGCAGAAATCGATGCTAAATTGACAGAATTTACCACTACTCTTCCAAACATCCCAGCTGATAGCGTTCCTGTTGGGGCTGACGAAGATGACAATGTGGAAGTTCGCCGTTGGGGGACTCCACGCGAGTTTGACTTCGAGCCAAAAGCCCACTGGGATCTTGGTGAAGACCTTGGTATTCTTGACTGGGAACGCGGTGGTAAAGTAACAGGCGCTCGCTTCCTCTTCTATAAAGGTCTCGGTGCTCGCTTGGAACGTGCTCTCTACAACTTTATGTTGGATGAGCATGGCAAGGAAGGCTATACGGAAGTCATCACGCCTTACATGGTTAACCATGATTCTATGTTTGGTACTGGTCAATATCCAAAATTTAAGGAAGATACTTTTGAATTGAGCGACAGCAATTATGTCCTTATTCCTACAGCCGAAGTTCCTCTAACAAACTACTACCGAGATGAAATCCTTGATGGTAAAGACCTGCCAATCTACTTCACTGCTATGAGTCCTTCATTCCGTTCTGAGGCTGGTTCTGCTGGTCGTGATACTCGTGGCTTGATTCGTTTGCACCAATTCCACAAGGTTGAAATGGTGAAATTTGCCAAACCAGAAGAATCTTACGAAGAATTGGAAAAAATGACAGCCAACGCTGAAAATATCCTTCAAAAACTGAACCTTCCATACCGTGTCGTTGCGCTCTCTACTGGAGATATGGGCTTCTCAGCTGCTAAAACTTACGACTTAGAAGTTTGGATTCCAGCACAAAATACCTACCGTGAAATCTCAAGCTGTTCAAACACAGAAGATTTCCAAGCCCGTCGTGCCCAAATCCGTTACCGTGATGAAGCAGATGGCAAGGTGAAATTACTCCATACCTTGAACGGTTCTGGACTTGCAGTTGGACGTACAGTGGCTGCTATTCTTGAAAACTACCAAAATGAAGATGGTTCTGTGACCATCCCAGAAGCTCTTCGTCCATACATGGGTGGAGCTGAAGTTATCAAACCATAAAAAATAAGGTTTAGCTATTTCTAGCTAGACCTTTTTTCGTAACCAAATCAGATAAGCGCCTAATACAAAGAGCAAAATGATTAGGCAAATAACAGTTTCAGCCAGTACCAGATAATCCAGAAATGGAAGTTTCAAGATTCCCTGAGCCATTTTGAGCGAGGTAGCTGTGATAATGGTTGGGAAAGTGAGGGCTGAGAAAGCTGGTTGAAAGCCTTGTTTTAAAATATTGGGCAGGCGAGTCAAAACAAAGAAAAAGAAGGATTGGGAAGACAAAATCATAACGATTAAGAGCCAAGTCGGTAGGCTGGAACCTCCAACCCGAACCAGGGAAGCCAAGAGTAGAGAGAAAGGAGCACAGTAAATCCCTTCTTGTCCAAGCATGGCTAGTGGGAGTGGATGTTTCTTTAAATCGCTATAAATAAGCGGGTAGAGATAGAAGGTCAAGAGAAATCCAAAACTCAAGGTCGCATAGGCAATTTCGATGATGCCTACCAGAGGATATGTCAAGGCTGCTACTGCTATCCCCACATAAAGCACCGTCCAGCTTGGAGTCGCATGAACCCTTCGACCTGGACAGGCAAACTTGATGGTGAATCCAGCAATAAGAGCCAAATCCAAGAGAAATGAAAACCACCAGAGACCCTGCGCTACTAAAGGAAGATGAGGGAATACGCGAAAGACATAGGTAGATAAAATCATCCCAGCCATAGGAAAAGTGGCCATTCCTGACAAAAGAGGAGGCTTGGTCAATTCTTGCTTGGTTTCCTTCCAATTAAACAGATGCAAAATCAGAAAGTAAATCCATAAAACTAAACCTGATAAACTCAGTATATGTGACAGAACTGGCAACGTATCTAAAATAAGATTTCCAGCTCCTGCCAAACCTAGCAAACAACCAGAAAATACTAAGGGGAGTTTTTGCATCCTAACCTCCAATAATCATGTTAGTTTCAGTATAGCATAAAAGCGCTTAAATGAGGGGATAAAAAATGAAGTCCGATTATTTCAGACTTCATTTTACTCAGATATGAATTAAGCATAAGGTTGCAATTCTGGGTTAATTGGGGTATTGGCTAGGTTATTGGCATAGTTACAGAGGCTTGCTAGGCTGACACCAAGAACCACATCCAAGGCATTTTGTTGAGTGTAGCCAGCTTCTAAAAACTCAGCTAAGGCTTCATCGCCTACACGACCCTTGGTATTGATAACTGCCAAGGTAAACTTAGCTAGGGTGTCCAATTTAGGATCTGTTTCAATTGGAGTACGATTGCGGAGGGCTTGAAGCAGGTCATCATTCATTTGGATTTGTTTGATTGAAAAGGCTGTGTGACCTGCGACGCAGAAAGCACAACCATTGGTCACGGCTGCCGTGATCTGCACCACTTCGCGCTCAACAGGTGTCAGGCTGTTGCGACGGTTAATAGCTCCGACAGTACGGTAAGCCTCTAAAGCAGTCGGTGCATTAGCCAAGAGACCGATTAGGTTGGGAATATAGCCATTGTTATCTTTTTCTACTGTTTCAAGAACTTCTTTCACTTCTGCTGGTGCTGATTCGACTGTATGAATGGTAAATGTTGTCATCATAAAACCTCTTTTCATGTTGTTGAAATCTAGTCTATCACAGATTCTATACCGTGTATAATATATATTTTAAATTGCACCGATAGAAATTTTTTATGAAAGCAAAAAACTCACACGAGCTGTGTGAGTTCATTATTTATTAAAATACTTTTTAGTTTCAGCAATAACGACTGGCGATAAAACTAAGAGAGCAATCAAGTTCGGCAGAGCCATCAAGGCGTTGACAATATCTGCGATAATCCAAACCATATCCAACTCGATAAATCCTCCCAACAAGACCATAAGCACAAAGATCACACGGTAGAGCCAGATAAAGCGAACCCCAAAGAGGAACTCGAAACAACGTTCTCCGTAATAGTTCCAACCTAGAATCGTTGTAAAGGCAAAGAGCACAAGGAAGATGGTCAAAAGGGCAGGTCCAAAGTGTGAAAAGACTGTTGAGAAGGCTGACTGAGTCAAGGCAACCCCATTTAAGTCACCACTCCAAACACCAGTCACCAAGATGGTCAAACCAGTCAAAGTACAGATAATAAGAGTATCAATAAAGGTTCCTGTCATGGAAATCAAGCCTTGCTCTACTGGTTCATTTGTCTTAGCCGCAGCAGCCGCAATGGGAGCAGAACCCAGACCAGATTCGTTTGAGAACACACCACGCGCAACACCATTTTGGATAGCCATCCGAATGCTAGCACCAGCAAATCCACCTACCGCAGCAACAGGACTAAAAGCTGATGTCAAGATTAAAGCGATTGTAGAAGGAATTTTCCCGATATTAAAGAAAATAACTGTAAGAGTTCCCAAAATATAGATGATGGCCATAAAAGGAACAACGGCTGTCGAAACCTTTGAAATGGACTTGAGTCCGCCAAAGACTGCAATCGCTACAAATACAGACAACACAAGAGCTGTGATGGCTGGCGAAATAGTCGTCGTATTTTGGATAGATTCTGTAATCGAGTTGACCTGTGTGAAGGTCCCGATTCCCAACAAAGCTACTAGAACACCTGCCAGGGCAAAGAAGATGGCAAGTGGTCGCCACTTTTCTCCCATCCCTAGAAGAATATAGTGCATGGGGCCTCCCGCCACTGCACCATGGTCGTCCTTAGTGCGGTATTTAATAGCTAATAAACCTTCTGCATACTTGGTAGCCATCCCAAAGAAAGCCGCCATCCACATCCAAAAGAGAGCTCCTGGTCCACCGACTTTGATAGCCGTCGCCACCCCGATAATATTTCCCGTACCAACTGTTGCTGCCAGAGCTGTACACAAGGCCGCAAAACTGGATACATCCCCATGCCCCTTATCCTTGGTAAAAATAAGCTGAAAGGCCTTGGGCAGACGCAAAACCTGCAAAAGTCCTAGACGGGCAGTTAGGTAAATCCCTGTTCCGACCAATAAAATCAAGAGGGGTGGTCCCCAAGCAAAAGCATCAATTGATTTAAGCAATTCTAACATTTCCTTCTCCTATCTTTTCAACCCCAAAAGAAAGAGCACATGCAAGATACATGTACTCTGGAATGCTTAGATAAATGCTAAAAAGCGGTCTATCCTAGCTCTGTCCTTTTACCTGAGAGTTTGAGCAGTTGCCTGCCTTGCCCCTTCGGTGCCTTTACGGTCTCTCCAGAGTTCCGTCCATTTACAGTCATGGAAAATCAAACGATTCCCCACTTCTATTAAACTTCATTCGGTGTTGGTATTTAATTGATTCTTATTTTACAAAAAATGTTGGCTTTTGTCAATGTGTTTATTAGTAAAAATTAGTTCAACAGTTTTTACTGTATAAATTACCTCGCTATCTCGAAAATAGAGCCATAATTTCAATAGAAATCATGACTTTTTGATAAATTTTAAAATACTATCTAAACTCATTTACCACTCAGTTCTACTCCTAAAAATTTTCGAATTGCTTCTACCATTTTCTCTGGTTCAGTTGACGAAAAAATACGACTTCTTCCACTCGAGTCATGACTTGTATTATCAAACGCAAAAATTGGTTTATTTTTATCACTAATTTCTTCTACAATAGTTCCTACAACTCCTCCATGATTGATATCTAGATAGAAATCCATCTTATCCAAGGTTTCATTCTTGTTAAAAGGACTAAAGTTTGGATAAATTGAAAGATTCAAAAATCGTTGCATATCAACTACACTATCAGCAAAATTTGTTGGCGCTAATATTGTAAAATGAACTTCCGGTAATTCAGATAGTAGGTATTCTATTGATTCTAGACTAGCACTATTTGTAAAAATACAAGTATGATAGAGAGGAGCTCTCACTAGATCTCTAAAAGAACGTCTGATGATATCTGTTCCTAATAGTACATCATTCCAATTCAATCTATAATAAAACCACCATAATTTACGAAAACGAGTCAAAGTTAAATGAGTCCATGGTTTAAATTCTGAAGTATAGTGAATAATCTTTGGTTCACAATTTCCGTAGTAATCAGACTGATACCATTCCATATTCCCACTCAAATGTAGAAATTGATCCAAACCAACCATAAAATTGTACTCTTTATCCAAATGTAGCCACTGGTCACCAAAATACATATTGAGAACACCTTGATCACCATAAACATGCTCATGGTATTGAGCAGTCAACTCTAGTAGACTTTGTGTTGAATTTTTTTCTCGCCATTTCTTTGCATCAATCAACAACATACCTGCATTAAAGGTTGTTAACCAACCATCTTGATCAAAATCTTGAACAGCTGCAATGTCATAGCCTTGTAAGTCTAAGGAGAACAATTCATCCAATCTTGCATTTACGATCATATCTGAGTCTAAGTAGAGAACTCTGTCTTCTTGTACTTCATCTGCTATGAAATATCTAAAGAAAGTAGCATAGGAAAGGATTGCATTTGGCAAGTGGAAATCACGAAGATTGTGATCTGTTTTTTTGACATTAACAATCTCAGAACCAATAACCTTCAAACGATTTCTCATCAACAAAAACCATTCACTAGGCCAATCGTCATTAAATACATAAAATTTCACTTCATGATTATGAACCGATACTGACTTTATCACAGTTTCTACCTTATCCATATAACGAATATCAGCTCCAAGAGCAATCACTTTTTGATACAATTTCATTCCTTCTCCCCACTATCAACTTTTTCTAGTTGGTGACGAATGGCCATCACCATATTCTCTTTGTCCTCTATACTAAACACTTGAATTCCTTCATCAGTTCGATGAGCTACTGTGTCAAATGCAAATATCGGTTTTCCTATTGCCAAAGCACGCCCAATAATATCATCAACCTCATTCCAGTGGTTTATATCTAGATAGACATTAGCTAACTCTAAAATGCTATCTGAAATCTCTCTCGATTGGCAATATTCATATAGTTGAAAATTACTAAATCTGGAAAAACTTCTTAAAAAATCTGAAACATTCGTTGGCGCCGCAACATGAAAATCAACTTCAGGTAAACTAGCCAGCAAATACTCCAAGCCTTCCAACTGATCCGAGTAAGTATAAACAAAGGCATGGAATTTGGCAATATTCTTGGGCTTAATCGTTAATGTTTCACTATGAGTGACGATTGAATTATCAGGAATATCCTAATGGATGAGACAATTAGCACCTATGATGACATTATCACCAATAGTAACTCCTCTAAGAATAACGGTATTGGCACCAATCCAACAATCCCGCCCAATATGAATAGGAGCGCCGCTCATTGCAGTTTTAAACACATGATAGTTATTGAATTGATGATTCGAATCAAAAATTCGTACTCCATCCCCAAACATTGTATCATGACCAATGGTGATTTCCTCAGTACAGCGGATTGAACAATGGTCATTAAAAAAGACCCTATTCCCTACTTTCAAATTCGCACCACTTGAAACTTCAATACTTGTAAACGAACGAATTGTAATATCTGCTCCCAAATCAAGATGAGCATCTGGAGACACTTCAACATGATGATAACCTCCAACTAACTGTACTATATTTTTCAAATCCATCCTATATTTCTCGATTCTTTTATACACTAAAATTTATAAAAATGATACTTCTATCCTTTAAAGATCACAATAGTTGCACCACTGCCTCCAGCATTTTGTGGGGCATAGCCGAAATTCTTGACATGTTTGTTTCTTTGTAGGTATTTGGTGACTCCTTCACGGATGACACCTGTTCCGATACCATGGATGATATCAACTTGAGCCATATTATTAAGCAAGGCTTGGTCGATAAAGGCATCTAGCTCATTCATAGCCTCTTCATAGCGTTTGCCTCGAAGGTCCAGTCTAGCTTGAGGTCCTCGCCCAGAAGTTCGTTTCACAACATTGACTTGTTTCTTCTTAACTTGCTTTTCTTGCTGAGCTTGAACAAGGTCAAATTCTTTCTCTTCCAAGGTCATCTTAATCAAGCCGACTTGGGCTTCCCAGCGGCCATCCTTGAGTTGACTAGTCAAGGTACCACGCTGTCCATAACTGAGCACCACGATATCATCTCCCACCTTTGGAGCTCGTTTTTTCTTGGCCTTTTGAAGGACCTTGTTTTTGGACAAGTCCACTTTTTCAGGAGCCAATTTTTTCAACTTGGCCTTGGCTTCAATGATTTCATGGGGTTTGAGTTGGGATTTACTGTGGAGATTTTTGAGAATCTGGTCACTTTCACTGAGGGCCATGTCTACAATCTCAGTAGCTTGTTCACGCGCCTTGTTAAGCTCGGTTTCCTTTTCACGATTGAGCTCGTTGTAAAGTTTTTTGAGAGCACGGTTCATCTTGAGATTTTCTTGCTCCACCTCACGGATATTGTCCAAGCGTTTACGACTTTCCAGCGTCTGCTCTTCCAGTTGTTCAATAATCCGATTGACATCATTGTCCTGATTGACCTGCTGACTGGCATCCCCTACGATGACTTCAGATAGGCCTAAACGTTTGGCAATCTCAAAGGCATTACTTCGGCCAGGAACTCCCTGCATAAAGCGATAGGTCGGGCGTAGAGTTGCAGTATCAAACTCCATACTGGCATTTTGCACAAAGGCTGTCTCAATACCGTAGGCCTTGAGTTCTGGATAGTGAGTTGTAGCCATAGTCTTGACTTGACGCAGGCGAAGGTCCTCCAGAATAGCCATGGCAAGGGCGGCTCCCTCTTGGGGATCTGTACCAGCCCCCAACTCATCCAAGAGTAAGAGTGAATGTTGGTTGACCTTACCAAGAATATCCACAATATTGGTCATATGGCTAGAGAAGGTAGACAAACTCTGCTCAATAGACTGCTCATCGCCAATATCGGCAAAGATTTCTTCAAAAATACCAATACGACTTCCCTTATCTGCTAAAATCGGCAAACCAGACTGGGCCATCACCTGCGTCAAGCCCAGGGTTTTGAGCATGATGGTCTTCCCACCTGTATTGGGACCTGTAATGACAATAGCTGTTAAATCTTTGCCAAAATGGACATCATTTGCGACGGCATTTTTGACCAAAGGATGGCAGACATGGAGTAGTTGAATCTCTTGATTTTCTGACAGCTGAGGCACAACTGCTTGCCTTTCTTGGATAAAGCGGACCTTGGCACGAATCAAGTCTAGATGGCCGATAATCCAAGCGTCATTAGCAATCTCAGCCGCATGAGGGCGGACACGCTCCGAGATTTCTTGGAGAATGCGAAGCATTTCATAGCGCTCATCTGCTCGCAAACTGGCAATTTCTTCGCTCAGTTTGACCACCTCACGGGGTTCGATATAGACGGTATTTCCACTAGCAGAAATATCATGAACGACACCTGCAATCTTATTGCGGTAGGTGTTTTTGACAGGTAAAACCTGACGGCCATTTCTGCTGGCAACGATTCCTTCCGTCAACATCTGCGCTTTTTGTTTGAGCAGGTCCTGC
The DNA here is from genome assembly GCA_963518235.1 of uncultured Streptococcus sp. GTDB lineage: Bacteria > Bacillota > Bacilli > Lactobacillales > Streptococcaceae > Streptococcus. The sequence goes on from CAUQIP010000024.1 coordinate 11,632, forward strand.
AAAACATCGCGTACCTGACTCTCGCTATCATGGATTTTTCTACGGATGCGCGCCAATTCTTCACTGGCAAAATTTTCAATGAAACCTGCATCATTGAAAGCTTGGAGATTTCCTTGTAATTGAGGAAAATCATGTAATTTCTCAAACCAAAGGGCTAATTCTTCCAAGCTAACATTTTCCAGATTGGCATAAAAACTTTGCAGTTCTCGGCTGGCAAGAAGCACCCGCTTCAAGAGCAGGAACTCCTCGATATTGAGGTCCGCTCCCATCTCCAAACGCTTGCAGACTCCTGCGATTTCCTTGGTTGAGAGAATAGTGAAATGCGGTTGCTCGACGAAAAGAGCTTGCATTTCCTTCATCTCAGCAAAAGCCTGTTTGATTTTATTCGCTTTAGCAGTCGGAGCTAGCTGTCTCAATTGCTCCAAGCCCTGCTCGGTCAACAAATGAGGCTCAAACAAGACCTTGACCTTATTGAACTCTAATGTTTCTAATATTTTCTTGTTCATCGTTATTTCCTTGTCTTTGAATGTTTATACTCTTCGAAAATCAAATTCAAACCACGTCAGCGTCGCCTTACCGTACTCAAGTACAGCCTGCGGCTAGCTTCCTAGTTTGCTCTTTGATTTTCATTGAGTATTAGGTGTAGTAACTTTTTACATTCAGTCAAATCTGTAAACAAAGGGCTAGGAAAATTCCTGCCCTTTTTATCCGATTAAATTTGTCACCCAGATTTGTTTGAGCCAACTGGTTGTTACTGGTATGCTCTGGATGATGTGTTTTGCGACGATACTCTTTTCAAGAGGATTTTGTATAGCAGCCATGGGAATGGTCGCCAAGATAGTCAAGGTCATTTGCAAGACAAATAGGGTCACCAACATGGACAAGATACCTGCTGAAACTTGGAACAACTTACCACCCAGTTTTTTACTAGGGATCAAGTGTAAGAGGAGACCAAGCAAACGGCCAATGCTATAGACAATCCCAAATACAAGCAAGTAGCCGATCCCTGCGTAAAAGACCTTATCCAACTGAAAGAGTTGATCCGATGGGAAAAAGAAAGTCCCCTGACCTTCCGGCGGATTTGCATAAGGGAGCAATAAATGGAACTGTTCTCCAAGCCCCTTGTAAAACTGACCAGCCATAAAAGCCGATGCCATGGCTGAAATCAGGTAATAAACCTGTAAGAGCAGGCCTCTCCGATAGCCGATATAAAATCCCCAAGCCAAGACCAATAGAAGAAGGAGTGAAATCATAAGGAATCCTCAATCTTGCTCTGTTCTTGCTTGCAAGTCACAAGCTTGTGACGGAGTTCTTCTAATTCTTGCTCCTTATCGTCAAATTCAATCTCACGGCTGAGTTGAGTTGACAAACAGTTGACTGCCAACAAAAGAGCAATCGTTTCATCGTCTGCACTAGGCATTTGTTCTTTAATTGCTTGGTATTTTTCTGTCGCAACCTTGGCGATTTCCTCCATAAAGAGGTTATCATGCTCGCTTGTCAAGGTTAATGATTTTTTCCCGAATGTAAATTTGAATCGATTTAGATTTGCCATAAAATTCACCTCACGATATTATACCAAAATTCGCTAATTTTGTCAGTTTTTACAAATTTGCCTGCTTTTATGGTACAATAGAAACTATGGCAAGTATAACACTCACACCAAGCGAAAAGGAGATTCAGGCTTTTCTTGAACACTATCAAACTAGTCTAGCTCCCAGCAAGAATCCCTATATTCGCAACTTTTTACGACTACCTCAAGCAACGGTTTCTATCTATACTTCTGGAAAGGTCTTGCTTCAGGGGGAAGGAGCCGAGAAATATGCTAGTTTCTTTGGCTATCAAGTTGTAGAGGAAACCAGGGGACAAAATCTCCCTTTGATTGGGACAGATGAGGTGGGAAATGGTTCCTACTTTGGTGGGCTTGCAGTTGTGGCTTCCTTTGTCACACCTGACCAGCATGACTTCTTGCGAAAACTCGGTGTGGGAGATTCTAAAACTCTGACCGACCAAAAGATCCGTCAGATTGCCCCTATCCTCAAGGACAAAATCCAGCACCAGGCACTGCTTCTCTCACCAAGCAAGTACAACGAGGTCATCGGAGACCGCTACAACGCTGTTTCGGTTAAGGTTGCCCTCCATAATCAGGCTATCTATCTCCTCCTTCAAAAAGGCATTCAGCCTGAGAAAATTGTGATTGATGCCTTTACCAGTGCTAAAAATTATGACAAGTACTTGGCACAAGAGGCTAATCGTTTCAGCAATCCTATCAGCTTAGAAGAAAAGGCTGAGGGCAAATACTTGGCTGTCGCAGTTTCTTCTATCATTGCGCGTGATCTCTTTCTGGAAAATCTTGAAAATCTGGGACGAGAACTGGGCTATCAACTTCCAAGTGGAGCTGGAACGGCTTCTGATAAGGTAGCTAGCCAGATTTTGCAAGCCTATGGTATGCAGGGACTTAACTTCTGCGCCAAACTGCACTTTAAAAATACTGAAAAAGCGAAAAAACGCTTAGAAAGGTAAGTTATGAATTCATTTAAACATTTCCTAAAAGAGTGGGGATTATTCCTCCTGATTCTGTCATTACTAGCTTTAAGTCGTATCTTTTTTTGGAGCAATGTTCGCGTAGAAGGACATTCCATGGATCCTACCCTAGCGGACGGCGAAATTCTCTTTGTTGTCAAACATCTCCCTATTGACCGTTTTGATATCGTGGTTGCCCATGAGGAAGATGGCAATAAGGACATTGTCAAACGTGTCATCGGAATGCCTGGTGATACCATCCGTTACGAAAACGATAAACTTTACATCAATGATAAAGAGACGGACGAACCTTACCTAGCTGACTATATCAAACGTTTCAAGGATGACAAACTCCAAAGCACCTACTCAGGCAAGGGCTTTGAAGGAAATAAAGGCACTTTCTTTAGAAGTATTGCTGAAAAAGCCCAAGCCTTCACAGTCGATGTCAACTACAATACCAACTTTAGCTTTACTGTCCCAGAAGGAGAATACCTTCTCCTTGGAGACGACCGCTTGGTTTCAAGTGACAGTCGTCACGTAGGTACTTTCAAAGCAAAAGATATCACAGGGGAAGCTAAATTCCGCTTCTGGCCAATCACCCGTATCGGAACATTTTAAGAAATCGAAGAGGCCGAGAAGCGACAATCTCAGCCTCTTCTTCTATCGTGAGAATATGATTATTCACTATCCAGTTTGATTAAGATAGAAACAAAGTTATACTCAATGAAAATCAAAGAGCAAACTAGGAAGCTAGCCGCAGGTTGCTCAAAGCACTGCTTTGAGGTTGTAGATAGAACTGACGAAGTCAGTAACATATATACGGCAAGGCGAAGCTGACGTGGTTTGAAGAGATTTTCGAAGAGTATTAACTCTCACCTATTTATGCAAAGGAATTTTATGGAAGTTTATTTTTCAGGAACCATTGAACGGATTATTTTTGAAAATCCCAGCAATTTTTATCGCATCCTTCTCCTAGAAATCGAAGATACGGACGCAGAGGATTTTGATGATTTTGAAATTATTGTCACGGGCACTATGGCTGACGTGATTGAGGGAGAAGACTATACATTTTGGGGACAAATTGTCCAGCACTCCAAGTATGGGGAGCAACTACAAATCAGTCGTTATGAACGCGCAAAACCAACTAGCAAGGGATTGGTTAAGTACTTTTCAAGTAGCCATTTCAAGGGAATTGGTCTCAAGACAGCTCAGAAAATAGTGGACACCTATGGCGAAAATACCATTGACGAAATTTTGCAACACCCAGAAAAGCTAGAAGGCATCTCAGGACTCTCTGCCAAAAATCGCGAGGCTTTCGTCTCCACTCTCCGTCTCAACTACGGAACGGAGATGGTTTTGGCTAAACTAGCCAACTACGGCATTCCCAATAAACTAGCCTTCCAGATTCAAGACTTTTACAAAGAAGAAACCCTTGATGTGGTTGAAAATTATCCCTACCAGCTGGTCGAGGATATCAAGGGTTTAGGCTTTACTATTGCTGACCAATTAGCGGAGGAACTAGGCATCGAAAGTCAGGCTCCTGAGCGCTTCCGTGCCGGTCTGGTTCATAGTCTTTTTCAGGCCTGTATGGAAACAGGGGACACCTATGTTGAAGCACGGGACTTGCTGGAACAAACTCTTACTCTTCTTGAATCTTCTCGCCCCGTGGAACTGGATCCCAGCCAAGTGGCCCAAGAGCTCTCCTACCTGATCGAAGAAGACAAGGTTCAGCAGATTGATACCAAGATTTTTGACAACAGCCTCTTTTTCGCTGAGGAAGGCATCCGCAGTCACTTGGTTCGTATCCTTGAAAAAGGAAAGCAGAAGAGTCAGGATTTAGAAACCATTCAAAAACATATCTCTACTGTTGAAGAAGAGCTGGGGATTGAGTATGATAGCATTCAAAAACAGGCTATCTGCGATGCTATCCAGAATAAGGTCTTTATCCTGACAGGTGGGCCTGGTACTGGTAAGACAACTGTTATCAATGGTATCATCGCTGTTTATGCCCTTTTGGAAGGACTTGACCTCAGGAAGAAAAGCAACCTGCCGATTCTTCTTGCTGCTCCAACTGGCCGAGCCGCTCGGCGCATGAATGAATTGACAGGCTTGCCTAGCGCGACCATACACCGTCATTTAGGAATGACAGGGGACGATGATACCAGTCATCTGGAAGATTATCTGGATGCAGACTTTATCATCGTGGATGAATTTTCTATGGTGGATACTTGGCTGGCCAACCAACTCTTCTCCAACATCTCTTCGAACAGTAAAATCCTCATCGTGGGTGACAGCGATCAGCTACCTTCTGTCAGCCCTGGACAGGTTCTAGCGGATCTGCTTCATATTCCCTTGATTCCTCAGACTCGCTTGGAAAAAATTTATCGGCAAAGCGAAGAATCAACCATCGTCACCCTAGCTAGTCAGATTCGACAAGGCATCTTGCCAGCTGATTTCACCCAGAAAAAAGCAGACCGTTCCTACTTTGAAATTGCTAGTGACCATATTCCAGCTACGATTGAGAAAATCTTAGGCGCTGCCCTCAGAAGTGGTATTCCTGCACGTGATATTCAGGTTCTGGCCCCCATGTACCGAGGGACGGCAGGGATTGATGCCATCAATCAGCTCATGCAAGATCTGCTCAATCCACCACAAAAAGATCAACTCAGTTTTGAGGCTCCCCAGTGTCACTATCGCAAGGGCGACAAGATCATTCACTTGGTCAACGATGCTGAAATCAATGTCTTTAATGGGGATTTAGGAGCTATCACAGACCTGATTCCTGGTAAATACACAGAGTCGAAACAAGATGAGATTGTCATTGATTTTGATGGCAACGAGGTCTCCTACCCACGTAACGAATGGTACAAGATTCGCCTGGCCTATGCCATGAGTATCCATAAGTCTCAGGGAAGTGAGTTTCCTGTTGTCATCCTACCGATTACCAGTGCTAGCAGGCGTATGCTGGAGCGCAATCTCATCTATACAGCCATTACACGCGCCAAAAGCAAGCTTATCTTACTAGGCGAATTACAGGCCTTCGACTATGCTACCCAACACATCGGAACTGCCCGAAAAACCTATCTGATTGAACGCTTCAGTGATCTACTGGAGAATGTTGAAGAAAAGCAACAAGCATTCTCTGAAACAGCCACATCAAATACCTCTGAACAATCCTACATCTTAACCGAAGAAAACTGGGACAGCATCCCAGCCATGATTGGGATTACAGACGCAGACCTCAAAGAGATTTTTGGAAAATAGTGCATCAGAAAACCCACCTAATCAGGTGGGATTTTTGTCTATTAAGATTATTTAACTGTTGCTGTGCTTGTAATCAATTCAACAGCTTTTTTGATTGTGATGTCGTGTTTCAACATATCAGCTGAAAGCAAGCTTTGTACTTGTGCAACTTCCATGTTGTAATCTGCAGCCAATTGCTCGATTTCTTTTTGGATTTCTTCTTCTGAAGCGTCAAATCCTTCAGCTTTGGCAACTGCTTCGATAACAAGGTTAGTCTTAGTACGTGACTCAGCTTCTCCCTCGTATTGTTTGTGAAGGTCTTCTTGAGTAGTTCCAGTGATTTGGAAGTACATGTCAGGATTGATACCTTGACGTTGCAAGTTTCCAAGGAATTCATTTACTGAGCGGTGAACTTCTTCGTGGATCATTTCTTCTGGAAGTTCTACGATTTCAGCGTTTTCTACAGCTTTATCAATTGCTGCACCTTCTACTGCATCTTTGTAAGCTTCTTCTTTAGCAGCAGCCAATTCCTTGCGGTATTTTTCTTTCAATTCAGCAAGTGTTTCAACTTCTTCGTCGATGTCTTTTGCAAGTTCATCGTCAAGAGCTGGAACTTCTTTAGCTTTTACTTCGTGGATAGTTGTTACGAATTTAGCTTCTTTACCTGCAAGGTCTTCTGCTTGGTAGTCTTCTGGGAATGTTACGATAACGTCAACAGTTTCACCAGCTGAGTGACCTACCAATTGGTCTTCGAAACCAGGGATGAATTGACCTGAACCAAGTCCAAGTGAGAAGTTTTCACCTTTTCCGCCATCAAATTCAACACCGTCGATAGAACCAACGAAGTCGATGACAACAGTGTCGCCGTTTTCAGCAGCAGCTTCCTTGATAACCAATTCAGCCAAGTTGTTGCGTTCGCGTTCGATACGCTCTTCAACGTCAGCGTCAGTTACTTCTTTTTCTAGATCAACTGATACTTCAAGGTTTTTGTAGTCACCTAATTTTACTTCAGGTTTTGTAACAACTTCAGCAGTGATAACCCAGTCTTGACCTTTTTCCATTGAAGTTACGTCAATTTTTGGTTGTGCAACTACTTCTAGACCAGCTTCTTTTACAGCTGCTTCATAAGCGTTTGGCAAAAGAGCGTTCATAACGTCTTGATAAAGTGACTCTTCACCAAATTTTTTGTCGAAGATAGGACGTGGAAGGTGACCTTTACGGAAACCTGGAACATTAAGAGATTTCTTCACTGAGTTGAAGACACGGTCCAATTCTGGTTTGATTTGGTCTTGAGAGATAGTGAAAGTCAAGACACCACGGTTTGTTTCTTTGTTTTCAAATGATACAGACATTCTGTCATTTCTCCTTAAAATTTTTTAAATACAGTCTATTATAACATAAATGAGCGACTTTTTTCAAGTAACGAATGCGCTTTTCAATCATGCTAGAGGTACTGGTCGCTTCTTTGATACTAAGTTCAGCCATTCTTTCCTTGTTTTTCTCAATGAAGCATGCTACCCAAGCTGGATTCGTTTTGGAGTAGTCTCTCAGAGCCCAGCCAATGGCTTTATTGATAAAGAATTCTGTTTGATTCAAATTATGAAACAGAATCTTTTCCAGTAATTGAACATTGGTCTTCTCTTTTCTTAACAACTGGTGGTCAATAGCGACGCGTCTCAACCAGATATTGTCTGACAGGCTCCATTGGAGGATTATTTTTTCCAGTTCCTGCTTCTCATACACCAAACTCCCTACTACTCGATCTAGGATATCCACCGTATCCCACCAAGACTTGGTAACAACCAACTGCTCTAGCTTAGGCAAATCGCTGTCCTTTAGATAAGACTGCATTGCTTTCAAATAATTGGCAGCCACATACTGGTATTCTCTATACTCTTTTTCCCAGCAAGTATCTACAAAATCCCAATCAATAATCTTTGTTTTTTTCGCTTCTGGAAAGTATTTTTTATAGAGTTTATTTCTTTCTGGCGCCGCAACGCCTAGAAAGGAAAATTGATGGCGCATATAGGCCCTGCTTTTTTAGGATCTTTTGCTGCTTCTAACTCCTCAAGTAAATCTGTTAGACTCATCTAAAACTCCTCATGCCCCACCAAGTGGTGCTGAAAAGCATAGACCGCAGCTTGTGTACGATCGCTAACCTCAAGTTTGGCAAGAATGTTAGACACGTGCGTCTTGACCGTCTTGAGAGAGATAAAAAGTTCGTCTGCGATACGCTGATTTTCGTAGCCCTTGGCGATGAGTTGGAGAACATCTCGCTCACGCGCAGTCAGGTCCTCATGTAGTTCTATGTGATTGCGGTGGTATTCGACTTTTTTGCTGACCTCTTGCTCAATGGCCAACTCCCCAGCAGCCACCTTACGGACAGCATGGAGCAGTTCGTCGGCACTAGAAGTCTTAAGCATATAGCCTTTGGCACCAGCATTCAAAACCGGCATGATTTTTTCATTGTCCAAGTAAGAAGTCACAATTAAAATCTTGGCTTCAGGCCATTCTTTTAGGATAGCCAAGGTCGCATCAATCCCATTCATCTCAGGCATGACGATATCCATGACAATGACATCTGGACGCAGTTCCAAGGCCAAGTCAATTCCTTGAGACCCGTTGGACGCCTCGCCCACAACTTCTACATCGTCTTGGAGATTAAAGTAGCTTTTCAAGCCCAATCGAACCATTTCATGATCATCTACTAGTAAAATTCTCATCTTTACTCCTTTATCATTCCTTATCTAGCAAGGGAATACGAATATCAACTGCTAATCCTTGCTTGGGAGCTGTCAATAACTGAACCGTCCCTGCCATATCTTCAACCCGCTCCTTGATATTGCGGAGTCCATAACTCAAGTCGTCTAAACTCCCTAACTGGAAACCAATCCCATTGTCCACCACCTTCAGCTGCAATTCAAAATCCGTCTGATAGAGATAGACATCCAGACAAGAGGCCTGGGCATGGCGGAGGGTATTGCTGATCAACTCTTGCAGGATACGGAAGATATGCTCCTCGATTTTCTTAGGCAATTTCGTCACATTTTGCTTGAAACCAACCTTGAGATCACTCTTGTCCTCAAGCTCTTTTAAGAGGATTTGGATTCCCTCAACCAGACTCTTTTGCTCCAGTTCAACTGGTCGCAAATGCAAGAGCAAGACCCGCAAATCCTTCTGGGCTGTTTCCAAAATAGCTGTGACACTTTGCAACTGGGTCTGCATCTTTTCTCTATCCAATTTCAAAGCCTGCTGACTGATGCCTGATAAAATCATGTGAGCCGCAAACAACTCCTGACTGACTGTATCGTGCAAATCCCGAGCAAGCCGCTTCCGTTCCTTCTCGATGATTTCCTCTTCCTGATCAAGACTGTGATTTTCAGCTTTTTGAAGAGCTTCTGTCAAAAGGTTAAGTTTACCTGACAAGGACTTGAAACTGGCATCCAAGTCTGGATCTGCAACCTGAATCACTTCTTGCCCCGCCAATAAACGCTTGAGATTAGCCTGCATTTTTCTTAGCGAAAGCTCTTCAACACCTCGCCAAAACAGGGCTAAGAGACAGGTCATGGACATGCTGAATACCAACAACAAAAAGACAAATTTTTCTGTTTTTTCGACATCGTGCAAGAAAATAGACCAGTCAAAGTCAAGGATTTCCAGCAAGCTGTGGGAGAAAAATAAGACAAACAGGAAGGAGGTGAGAGCAATGATTACATAAGCTTGTTTTTTCATCCTCTGACCACCTCCACATCCCCAATCATAGTGGTCAAGAAAATCTTGACACTCTTGTTACTCTTGAGGTAGTCTCTTGTTTCTTGATGATAGTGTTCATTACGGAGGGCTCGCTTGGGATGGTTGAAAAAAGTCAAATCACCATAGAGACAGTTAACACTGAGACTGACTTCCACATCGACAGGTACGATGATTTTGGTCGTGCCTACCATCTTTCTGAGGATAATGACATTGTCATGATTGGTTAGGATGACCCTCTCCAGATGAATAGTGTCCTTGCCCATGAGACGAAAGAGATTGATATCATCAAACTGGCAAGTCTGGTAGCTTGAAAAATGATGAAGATTTCCAAACCAACGATTTTTCTCCTTCTTAACCGTCACCACCTCTTCAAAAACCAAATTAGTCTGCTCTTTTTCCTGATTCATCATCGGATAAAGAAGAAAGAGGCTGTAGATGACCGCAACAAAAATAGCTAGAATCACAAAAGGATTGAGCATGACGATGAAAAAGAAGAGAATGGTTGGCATTACTAAAAGAATGTTATTGCCCTCCTTACCAGTGTAATAGCGAATCAAAAGCAAAAAGAGGAATAGAATCAGCAGAAAACGCGAAAAATGCTCTGATACCATCAAAATCAGAGCTCCTGTCAAAAGACAGGCTTCGATAAATAAAAAGATTTTAAATTTTCTCATAGGTTCATCCTCTCCCTTCTATTTTATCACAATTCAAAAAAGTCACCTCAGTCTGAAGATGGAAAAAAGGCGGTGGTTACGCCTTTTTCATCTGATCATTTGCTTCTTTTAATTTTCCATAAAGAAGATAGTCTACTTTTTGCAGATCTGCTATGGTGGCACAATTAAGGGCACACATGATCAAGCGTAGATCTGCTTTCCAGCCTTGGACAATGCCAATCACTTCCTCTACCGAATAGGTTTCAACCAATTCCAAAACTGTTCGAGACAGTCCTACAGCTTTAGCACCAAAGACCAAGCACTTAATCATATCAAGAGGATTGCGAACGCCACCACTGACCAAGAGTTCGACCTTGTCTTTCCAGTCTTGGGCATTGATAAGGGCTTGCATAGTGGATTGCCCCCATTGATTGAGGTAGTCACGTTGACCACTGCGACGGTTTTCGATATAGGCAAAGCTGGTGCCACCACGACCTGACAAGTCAAATGTTTGAACACCCAGTTCATAGGCTCTTTCGATGGTCTTCACATCCATTCCAAAGCCCACTTCCTTGAGAACAATAGGTACAGGGATTTGCTTGCTATAATCTGCTAGATGCGATTGCCAGCTTCTGAACATTCTTTCTCCCTCAGGCATGAGTAATTCCTGCATGACATTAACATGCACTTGCAGGAGGAGAGGATTCATCTCTACCACAGTCTGAAGTCCCAACTCAACAGGCTTGTCCAATCCAATATTGGTTCCAAGGAGGAGATTGGGATGACTAGACTTAACAGAAAAAGAGGCATCTGTTGGATCCTTGAGGGCTGCACTATATGAACCCGTTACAAACAAAATCCCACAGGCTTCTGCCACCTGAGACAGCTTTTGATTGATTTCTTTACCTTTTTCGCTCCCACCTGTCATGGCATTGATATAAAAAGGAAAGTCCCACTTTCGACCTGCAAATTCTGTAGACAAATCAATCTCATCCAGATCGTAAAGAGGTAAGGAAGAATGAATCAGCTCCACCTCATCAAAGCTATTATAGGAACTTTTCTGTTCAAGGGCATAGAGGATATGCTCGTCCTTACGATTTGTCGTCATGTCCTATCCTTTCTTGATATAAGAGTTCAATCCCCAGATCGGCCCAGCGGTTTTTTAGGGTTTCAGTTGATTGTACATCAAAACTTAAGGCAATGCCACAGTCACCACCACCCGCACCGCTACTCTTGGCAACGGCCTGCAAATCTTGACTGGCTTCTTTCAGCTGTCTGAGCGAAGGCGTGTAAATATCTGAGCTCAAGCCTTCTAAGAGATTGCTTGCCACTTCTACTTGCTCGATAACTTTTTCGGCTTTTCCTTGCTTCAAAGCTTCTACCAAAGCAGCCACTGTTTCTTTTGAGGAACTTAAAAAACTCTGATTGATATTTTGCTTGATTTGTTGAACCATGTCACTCGATACAGCCACTTCCTTGGTCCATCCCACTAGGAAATCACATTTTAAAGTTGGTTTCACTTGTGAGATAGAAAAGCCCCACTCACGCTCTAAAACTGTCGCCAAATTTTCTTCTTCCAACCAAGCAGCCACCTTCTGGCGATCAAATGACTGGTAGAGAACCAGATCCTCTGCCACAATACAGGCAAGGTCCCCCATAGAACCATTGTCTCCGCGCTTGAGCAAGACCGCGCTAGCTAACTTGAACAAGAGCTCCTGATCAACCGAAATATCATATAGAGCTAGCAGAGCCTTGATGACCAAAACAACGACGCTACCGCTAGACCCTAGACCAAACTTTTTCCCTTCTCGCTCCATTTTTCCTCGGATTTTCAAAGAAAAAGGTCGCAAGGTCTGACCACGATAAACGAGAAAATCTTCCACTAAAGCAATCGTTTCTTGAATCAAACTATAGTCAGGATTTGGCGTTAAATCCACTTCGAAATCAAACATATCCGAATAAATAATGTAACTATCAGAAAAAGCAATCTCGCCCTTCATATAGATGGGAATGGCCTTTATCAAGGCTAACTGCCCTGACTCTAAAATAGCATACTCACCTGCCCAATAGAGTTTTCCGCAAGTTTTAACAGCAATCATCTTGGCTCAAATCCTTTGTTTTTGACACAATCAAGCGATAACGTTGACCGAAGATTTCTGATAAATGCTCCAAGTCTTTCTCCTGACAGAGGACCTTGACATTGGGACCAGCATCCATGGTAAAGTAGCAGGCTTCCCCTTGTTCACGAAGCTGGCGAACAAAGTCCATGGCTTCATAAGTCGCATCGGTCAGATAAGAAAAGGCTGGTGATGCTGTTTTGGTCGTAGCGTGCATAGCCAGGGCATTTTTCTCAGTCAATTCCCCAACTTTGGTAAAATCATTTTCCTTGAGATAAACCAGCATATCCTGATAGTCTTTCTCAGACTGACGAACCCAGTCGTCAAAAGTAGTCGAAGTTTCCACACAGAGTTTCATTCCGTCACGACTAGAAATTGGTTTTTTCTTGTCCTCTAGCACCAACATAATCATAGCTAGTTTCAAATCTGTCTCTACAGGGTAAATTTCCCCACTATCCTTATCCCAAGCACCTAGTGGTCCATAAAAACTCCGAGAAGAAGAACCTGAGGCAAACTTAGCCTCCTGTGCTAACTGACTTCTATCCAATCCAAGCTTGAAATAGGCATTGCAAGCCTTGACCAAGGCGGACAAACCACTAGAACTTGAGGACAGGCCCGCTGCAGTCGGCATATTGTTTTGAGTATCAATACGGACAAAACCCTCACCTTCTGGACGGTAGCGGTCAATAATCTTACTCATCTTAGCATGCTCCGCCTCATTTTGTAGCTGACCATTGATATAAAAGGCATCAGCTGTCGCATGGTCTGGCAAAGGTGACAAGGTCGTCTCCGTGTACATATTTTCCAAAGTCAGAGAGATGCTGCTAGTTGCAGGTACCATCTCTTTTTCTTGTTTCTTTCCCCAATATTTGATAATAGCAATATTTGCGTAGGAACGTACTGTTACAGGCTCTCTATCCATGTCTGAACAGCTCCTTTCTCTTCTAATCTTTCTGCTAGTTCTTGTGCGTGTGTTAAATTGTCTGCCAAGGCTATGATACAGCCTCCAAGCCCACCACCGCTCATCTTAGCACCCAGAGCACCATGGCTAAGAGCCGTTTCAACTAAAGAGTCTGCTTCAGGGCTACTGACACCAATTTCTTTTAAATGTAAATGCGCTTGACTGAGGATTTGCCCCAGTCCTTCAGCATCTTTTCGTGAAATCGCTTCTTCTGCCTGCTGGGTCAATTCTCCCAAAGCATGCAAAAACGGTAGGGCATCCTTGCCCTTACTTTGAACCACTTGAATGGCTTCACGAGTATGACCATAAACGCCCGTATCAGCAATCACCAAATAGGCGGATAACTCCATCTCAAGCTCTGTAAATCCTACGTTCTTGATAAAGCGAATAGGCTTGTCACTGAGACAGGTCTTAGCATCCAAACCACTAGGATTCATATGGGCAATCATCTCCGCCCGATTGACCAAGATTTCTAGTACATCATGAGGCAGATTTGCCTGATAGTAGTCAAAAACCGCACGAATAGCCGCTATGCTGATAGCCGCTGACGAACCCATTCCCCGCTTCTCAGGGATAGCCGAGTCAATCTCACAGCGAATGCAGGCTTCTTTGATTTCCAAATACTCCAGTGAAGCATACACCGCCATGGACAAGGTATCTTCCTCATAGAGGCGCCAAGGCCTCTCTGCAGGAACTACCTTACAAGTCACCTCCACCTCCAAAAGAGGCAGGGAAATGGCAGGATAACCGTAAACGACCGCATGCTCCCCTATTAAGATAATCTTACTATGTGCCTGACCGACACCAATTTTTTTTGTCATTTTTTCCTTTTACTAGACGAAAAAACCGTCTCATCTTTTCATACAAGTATTTATTCTCTCCTATCTATTTTATTATATTTTCACAAAAAAAGCGATTGTTTCCATTCACAATCGCTTCTTTCATTATTGGATCCATTCACCATTATAGTTGACGTAGTAGCCATCTACAGTGGTATTCACTGCCAAAGCACCTGAGCTATAAGCATAGTACCATTTGCCATTGACCTGGAACCAACCTGTCTTCATATCGCCATTACTTGCATTTAGGTAGTACCAAGTTGAACCATCTTGATACCAACCAGTTGTCATAGCTCCTGATGAACGGAGATAGTACCACTTGTTACCAAGGTATTGCCAACCCGTTTTCATATCACCATTTTTATTATCTAAATAATACCAAGTTGAACCATCTTGATACCAACCAGTTGCCATAGCTCCTGATGAACGGAGATAGTACCAACGGTTACCTAGATATTGCCAACCAGTTTGCATAATGCCAGTTTCTGGGTCTAGGTAATACCAAGTTGAACCATCTTGATACCAACCAGTTGCCATAGCTCCTGATGAACGGAGGTAGTACCATTTATTGCCAAGTTGTTTCCAACCAGTTTGCATGATACCAGTTTCTGAATCTAGATAGTACCAAGCTGAACCATCATTTATCCAACCTACACGTCTTTCACCACCAAGATTCTTATTCCCAGAATCTCCTGTTTTTGCTAGGTAATACCAGTTAGATTGATCATAAAGCCAACCTGTCTTTAAAGAATGATCTTGATCAAAGTAGTAGTATGCTAATTTAAGAACTTCGGGACCTTCCCAGCCTTCACCATGTTTTTTCCCAACGGTTAAGGAATCTTTTAGCTCTACTTCTTCCCAACCAACAAACTCTTGTAGCACTCCATTTTTGTCAAAGTAGTACCATTCTGGCATTGGGGAACCTTCTAATCTTATACCATTAGGGTAAGGACCAATTGTATATCCTTTAACTGGCATTGGAATGTACTGCCAACCAACAACCATTTCGCCATTATAATCAAAATAATAGGTCTTCCCATCAATCACTCGCCAGTCCGTCTCTTTGATGTCACCCTTCTTGTAGTAGGTTCTTCCGTTTTCTTGTACAAAATGCCAACCTTCTGAATCAGCATCATCCGCCAATACTGCACTTGTCGCTAGCAAACCGAAGAAAAAGACTGCTAATGCAATTTGCATCAATTTTTTTATTATTTTCATTAGACGTATCCTCCTGCAAGAGTTCTAGCAAAAATTAAGTTGTATGTCAATATGAAGGCTTTAAAATAATATAATAACGAACTATCATTTGATTCACTAGTAAAATCTCCTAGCAGGCTTTCCTGCTAGGAGATTTTCTTATGAGAGGTACTTGTTCAAGCTTTAAAAATCGGATTTATCATCTGATAATTATCAAACAATCTACCACTTAAGCTTCTTCGTCTTCTTTACGACGACGGCCTGCAAGACCAAGACCAAGTAATGCACTTGCGGCAGCTGCTACCATAGCTACAGTAGAATCTGCTGTACCTGTGTTTGGTAATTCTTTAGCTACTTTACGCGCATTAGCTGCGTCTTCTGATGTCTTAGTTAAGTCTTCTGCTGGAATAACGGCTGTGTTTCCTAATGGTGTTGTTACTGTAGCGTTTCCTTTATCATCTACTACTACAGTTGCACCTGGATTCACGGCTTTAACCTTGTCTTCGATGGCTTTCTTCTCAGCATCTGTAAGTTTTTCTGGGTTCGCTACCACAGTCTTATCTGCTGGTTTAACCACATCGTTACCTGCATTTGGCTTAGCTGCATCGTCTGCTGTCTTAGTTAAGTCTGCTGCTGGAATCACCGCTGTCTTACCTGCTGGTGTTGTTACTGTAGCGTTTCCTTTATCATCTACTACTACAGTTGCACCTGGA
>CAUQIP010000025.1:0-27168 GCA_963518235.1 uncultured Streptococcus sp.
CTCAATTGTTAGAATTGGTTTATAAGGAAACAAGCTTTCCAATGAATTTGTCAACGCATAGAATGCTAAAGTTGCTCCTCGTTACGAATTTATGTCGAATAAAGTTTAGTTATTTTATGGAAATAGAGAAAGATTCTTTTAACGACCAAAGTTTGGATTTTTTAATGCAGGCAGAAGGAATAGAAGGTGTTGTTCAGAGTTTTGAATCAGAATACAATATCTCTTTAGATGAAGAAGTTGTTTGCCAATTATTTGTGTCTTACTTTCAAAAAATGTTTTTCATAGATGAAAGTCTCTTTATAAAATGCGTAAAAAAGGATAGCTATGTTGAAAAATCTTACCATCTATTGAGTGATTTTATTGATCAGATTTCAGTCAAGTATCAGATTGAGATTGAGAATAAGGATAATCTGATTTGGCATCTGCATAATACCGCACATCTGTATCGTCAAGAGTTGTCCACTGAGTTTATTTTATTTGATCAAAAAGGGAATACAATCAGGAATTTTCAAAATATTTTTCCTAAATTTATTTCAGATGTAAAAAAAGAGCTTTCTCATTATTTAGAGACTCTTGAGGTTTGTTCTAGTTCAATGATGGTAAATCATCTATCTTATACCTTCATCACTCATACCAAACATTTGGTGCTTAATCTACTACAAAATCAGCCAAAGCTGAAGGTTCTGGTTATGAGTAATTTTGATCAGTATCATGCAAAATCAGTAGCGGAAACACTTTCTTATTATTGCAGCAACAATTTTGAACTTGAAGTTTGGACTGAATTAGAGTTATCACTTGATTCACTAAAAGAATCACCTTACGACATCATTATTTCTAATTTTATTATTCCTCCGATTGAGAATAAGAGACTGATCTATTCCAATAATATAAACACGGTCTCACTCATATCTTTGTTAAATGCCATGATGTTTATTCGACTAGATTAGTGAGTGAAAGAAGACTCCATCCATCTCTAGGGTAGATTTCCTATAGATAGGTGGAGTCTTTTTGAATATTAAAAAATTTCATATCTATCATTAGCAGAAATCCTAGTTACATTCATTTTGGGACCTGTTTTAAATAGTATATTCCCAGAGCTAAGTATCTGAAGTAGAAAAAGAAAGACCTTTTAATCCTGTATCAAAAAACTTGAAAGGGGATGTGTCACAGATTGAATCGAAACCCAATCCTATCACTTGTTGGCTATTCGAACACGGGTTACGATACCATATGGATCACTAGATTCTAACCCTCTTGAGTTTAGTCATGAGATTGGCGCCTCAACTTCAGGTGTACTCTGGTCAATGATGAGGAGTTCCTCTTTACTTGTAACCTCAATGAGATAGTAGGCTAGGCCTGACAAGCATTGCTGACGTTTGGTTAGACCTTTTCCGAACCACTCATCCATTGCCAAGTGATGTATTGATTTTTAGTTGTAAGATATGACATTGTGTTTCCCTTTTTATTTCTTAAAGCTGAGGACTGTTTTTCCACGTGAGCGACCATTAGCGACTTTGCCTAAGGCGCTATTTACCTCTTCAAATGGATAAACTGTATCGATAGAGGGTTTGATTTCTAATTTACTAAAGAGGTCAGCTACCTCTTGTAATTGAGCACCATTGCTTTCTACAAAGATAAAATGGTAGTAGACGCCATATTTTTCCGACATTTTATCAAATTTGCGACCTGCTAAGCCAAGAATAATCTGTTTCCATTTTGGTAGATTCATGCGTTTGGCAAAGGCGACGTTTGGCATGGCACGAAGTGAAACAAGCTGTCCACCTTTTTTCATGATAGACATTTGTTTTTCAGTTTCAGCTCCACCGAGAGTATCGAGGACATAATCAACCTGGCTAACAGTTTTTGTGTAATCCTCTGTTTTGTAATCGATAAATCTATCTGCTCCGAGGTTCAATACACGCTCAGCGCTATCTCCAGAACCGTTGGTAATGACCTTCAAACCTTTGGCTTTGGCAATCGGAATGGCCATACCACCAACACCACCAGTCCCACCAGAAATAAAGATCGTTTTCCCAGCTTGAGCGCCTATGAGGTCAAGAGCCTGCATGATTGTCAAGGCAGTAAGCGGAACAGCAGCAGCTTCCTCGTCTGATAGATAGTCTGGAACCTTGGCTAAGGCTTGGCTATCGACAGCTAGGTATTCTGCAAAGGCGCCGATATGATCAAGCGGCAGACGGCCAAAGACACGGTCTCCTACCTGAAAGTTGTTAACTTTCTTGCCAATGCTTTCAACGATCCCAACGACCTCATTACCTGCAGTTTGAGGAAGTTTGTAAGGAACGATCATCTTAACCTCACCACGAGAGATCATGTTATCGAGAGGATTAACCCCAGCTGCGGTGACTTTGATTAAAACTTCTTTGTCTATAATACTTGGTTTAGCAATTTCTGTGATGTTCAGTGTGATATTATTTTTGTTATAAGTAGTATGTTGTGCGGCTTTCATTGTCTTCTCTTTTCTTTTTTAACACGACTGAATATACTTGTATCTAATACAAGTATATGTTGTTTCCAGTAAAAACTGACTTGTTATCAAATCAGTTTCGGACTTGTTTAGCTTGTTTATATAGATTGTCAATAACATCTTCTAAAGTTTGATTTGCTAATTCCTTCTCTAATTGAGATTCGGCACTAGCGAAAAGCGGTGAAACTGCTCCTTGGATATGTTTTCCAACGGGACAATCGGGATTACTATTTTGATGAACAGGGAATAAACTAATATGATTGATTTCTTGAGTAGCATAGTAGATCTCTAGTAAAGTCATTTTCTTTGGAGGCTTACTGAGTTGATAGCCTGTTTTTCCTTGCTGGGAATGAATCAAATTTGCATTTTTCAATAAGGAAATCACCTTTCGAATATAACTAGCGTTAGTCCCAACACTAATAGCTAGTGCTTGAGAACTTAATGTTTCCTTGCTTTCATTAATCATTGTTAAGATATGCAAAGCAACTGAGAATTTTGTATCCATATGAATCCCTCTCTTAATAAACTTGTATCAGATACAAGAACAAGTATAACATAAATTAAAAGAAAAGCAAGTCTTTTGTTTTAAATTTTAAAAAATTTTGAGTGCAATCAGATTAGAGCTGTCTGGGAAGGGTGTTCATAAAATTATACCGTTGATATCCATTAGTTGACCAAAAGTAGAACAGATACACAAAAAAGCCTAGTAAATCAAGGCTTTTTCCTGTTGTATTTAGATGCCCCCTACAGGGATTTGGAAAGGACTTTCATATTGAGAGCAATTAAAAATATTGAAATATAAGTGATTTTAGGTATTTTCAATGTCATGATTTAAAAATGGGACAAAAGTGGGGCAAAAACCATACAGATTCTAAACTGTATGGTTCTTTTTTTATCTAACCAAGAAAGGTTAAAACTTATTAAAACAAATGCAATCAACTGTTGAAAACTTTTTAGTCCGTGTAATATAAAAACAAGTAAAAAGTTGAACTATAGGGAATATTGTGTCATAATAGGTAATAGATGAATAATTAATAGATTGGAAATAATGCTTTCTTACCTTAACAAGTTGAATTGGTTATACATTTTTTCGTCGCAATTGTGTCTATCTCTCGAGTTTAGCTAGTTTTTATAAGCTCTGGTTTCTAATCAATATAACAAATTTTAGAAGTGCATAAGACAAGATGGTGACATTACTACAGTCATTTCTAGTCACCATATGTTGCTGGCACAGGCTGTTTGTAGTGTTGGCTATTTACTAGTCAGTTTAATCGGAGTGTTTAATTTTTATTGTTGAAAGGTTTTTATATGGCGAAAATTCTATCTTTAGGTCTGACAGGTAAGAAATTACTTGCTCAGGGGTTCTTGTTTGTTCTGCTAGGTCTCATCTTGATGGTCACGGGGACTTGGTTGCCAGTAACAGTTATTCGCCTGGTTCTGTTTTTAGCTTGGATAGCAACGGTCGTAGATTTGCTATTAAGAGTTTTCAAAAAAAGCCAGTCAACGGATACCTTGGGAGTTGCACTGGTTAAATTGTTAGTGCTGGGATATTTGCTAGGTTCTAATCTTGCGACTGATATACCGATTTATGTTCTGGCTCTTGTGATTGGAGTTTATCAGATTTTTAGGGCCACGATTAATCTTGTCACCTATGTTCTCTACCGTAAAAATAATATTCGACCTCGTTTTCGTCTCTTACTAGATGGTATTCTACTAGTTTTTCTTGGTGGAGCTAGTCTTTTGTCCTCTACGGGAAATTCTGTCTTTCAACTCTTTGTTTTAGGGGCTTATTTTTTCCTTTATGGTCTGTCCAATATCCGTGACGGTTTCTTATTTGAAGGGGAAATTGGGAAAAACCATCTCAAACGTCGTATTAGAATTAGCTTACCTATTGTCCTAGCCGCTCTCATCCCTGCAAGAACTTTAGCAAAAATCAACAAATTCATGCAGGAAAATGCTGATGAGAGAGAGGATATCCATCTTGGAATGGTGAAGTCTGGTAAGACAGCGGAGCTTGAAATTTTTGTTCATACAGCTGAGACCTCTCTGTTTTCGGCAATTGGTCATGTGGATATCTGCTATCAAGGCCGTGTTATTTCTTATGGCAACTATGATCCGTCTTCTGAGACCTTATTTGGCATGGTAGGAGATGGTGTCTTATATTTCTGTGATCGTGACAAGTACATTGACCTATGTAAACGTGAGAGTCAAAAAACGCTTTTTGGTTATGGGATAGATTTGACGCCTGAAATGGAAAAAGCAGTTCAGAAAAAGTTGGCTGAATTGAAACAACTGACGATTCCATGGGAGCCAAGTGCAGATAAAATCATGACAGGTGATGGTAAGGAAGACTACACCTACGCTTATAAAATCAGACATGAGACAGATGGGGAACTTTATAAATTTATCAAATCTAAGTTTAAATCCTACTTTGTCTTATCTACAAACTGTGTGCTCTTGGCTGATACCATAGTCGGTCAGGCTGGCACCGATATCCTCTCACCCAAAGGATTTATCGCACCAGGAACTTACCAAGCTTACCTTGACCGAGAGTTTGAAAAACCAAATAGTATAGTCGTATCTAAACATGTTTATTAAGGAGAATTTATGAATTTAGTAAAAAAATACACCCCATTAATACTTTTTATAGGGCTGGTTACTCTTGTAATTCTGAATGCATCAAGCTTTATATCAGGGGCAGTATCTCTCTTTGAAGTAACTTCTACCTTGATTTATGGTGCTGTCATTGCTTTTGTGCTCAATGTTCCCATGAAAAAAATTGAAGAATTCCTAGTTAAAATGAAGGTAAAGGCAGGGTTGCGCCGTCCGATTGCTATGGTGCTTGTTTTCCTATCTCTTATCTTAATCGTGATCTGTCTTTTGGTTTTGGTGCTTCCAACCCTTGCTCAGACTATTAGTCAGCTGGGAGCAGTCCTTTCAACAGTCCTGACTCAACTTGGGAAATTGCTAGGCAGCTCGGAATTTGTAACCAAAGACATGCTGTCAACTATCGTATCAGGAATTCAGGGACAGTCTAGCTCTATTAGTCAAGCTTTGATAACCTTCTTATCCGGTCTGACTAGTAATATAGGAAATATTTTTTCAAGTATAATGAATGCCTTTCTGATTATAGTATTTACCTTTTTATTTTTATCCAGTAAGGAACATCTGGCAGCGATGACGAGTAGACTTCTAAAAGTTATATTTCCAGAGAAAGTGGTGACAAAGTTAACTTACATTGGACAAGTAGCACTAGAGACTTATGACCAATTTTTGATGAGTCAGCTGATTGAAGCAGTCATCATAGGAGTTATGATAGCGGTTGGCTACAGCCTGTTTGGACTACCTTATGGGGTAATGACAGGTATATTTGCAGGAGTGCTATCGTTCATTCCTTATGTAGGGCCTATGATTGCTTGTGTTGTGGGAGCGATTTTTATCTTCACAGTGAGTCCTACTCAAGCCTTACTTTCTCTTCTTCTATATCAAGTTATACAGCTGATTGAAGGAAACCTTATTTATCCTAGAGTTGTAGGTCAATCTATTGGTTTGCCAGCTATTTTCACGCTTGCGGCTGCTAGTATTGGAGGCAATCTCTTTGGCTTACTTGGGATGATATTCTTTACACCGATATTTGCTGTTATCTATCGATTGGTTAAGGAATTTGTCGTTGCAAAGGAAAATCAGCTAGATTAAGAAAAACTAAATTTAATAAGATATACTGAGAAGAGAGTGAGAGATTCTCTTCTCTTTTATTTTTAAATACTTTTCTACAAAAAGCTATTAGACGTTAAAAAAAGCCTTGGTTTCAAGGCTTATTTCTGTTGATTTAGATGTGCCCCCTGCAGGGCTCGAACCTGCGCCCCATAGCTTAAGAGTCTACTGCTCTACCAACTGAGCTAAGGAGGCAACAGAAAAAGCTGAGAATGTAACTTCCCAGCTATTTTAATATGCCCAAAATGGCAGCTAGATTATTTACGAAAGGCATCAAGGATATAGGTGAAACCAACAATTAAAAATGCAAAGGCAACGACATAAACGACAAAGACACTTGTAGCTACTGGATTGAACAAAATCACTAGACCTAGTAAAAATGCAAGCAACGCTATCCACATGATATGGTTGCCAATAATAGGGAAAATCAATCCCAGACGATTGCCTTTAAAGAAAACTATAATGGCTTCTACAATTAACCAAATTCCTAAAATAGTTGGAATGACAACTGGCAGCGTCACAAAGCCATAGGCAACGAGGTAAAGAGCTAAGAGAAGATTAACAATCCCTTGGAAAAGATGAGCTGGTGAGCGAAGCTCTTTTGGTACAGAGAAATAGCCTAAAATAGCTGCTATAGAAGAAACCAGTAAACCAAATGCAATCCACCAGCTGTAAGCAACAAGATTAGCTACTGGGTTTGTAAATAGGAAAAGTCCTAAAAGGACAAAAACAACTCCTGCAAGGAATAGCGATAAACGATTAGAAAATTTCATTTCAATACCCCCTATATAGTATAGTATAGTTTGATAATAAAAATATTATACACCTTTTTAGAGGAAATATCAATAAACAAAATGGAAAATTTGGAAGTTTCAGTCTGATTTATGAAAAGAAAATCAGTTTTTATTATTTTGAAAATAAAAAGAGAAGATAAAATTTGTCTTCTCTACATGAAAATATTGTATGGCATCAAAGCAAAAGTAACTGGCTTTACACTATTTGTAAAGATGTAATTTGATTCAAAAAGAAAAGATAGATTTAAAATGTGGGACAAATGATGGGGTAAATCAGTTATAGACAAGCAAAAAAAGCCTTGATTTACAAGGCTTTTTCCTGTTGTATTTAGATGCCCCCTACAGGGATCGAACCTGTGACCCACGGATTAAGAGTCCGCTGCTCTGCCAGCTGAGCTAAGGAGGCAAAGAAAAAAGCTGTATTGGTGCCGAAACTTCACGGTTTGTATTGAACCCGCGCAATTAAGCAGGTGGGCAACTCGCTCTAACTGAAGCTGTTTCCGTGTGAGACGGCCTACATGCTGTTAGAAGACTTTTGTTTCCCTAATAATACAAAAAATAGTCGGTCAACACTTAAGTGTGAAGTCGTACACCACAGCGTTTCTATGTTTATATGATACCACTTTTTCAAAAAAAATCAAGAGGAAAGTGCAATTTTTTGAAAAGGATTTCAGATTTTTCGCAAACGGTCGATAGCTTCCTTTCTTTGAGCCAAAGCCCGTTCATATTTACCAGTATCTTCTGCTTGGAAATAGTGATGATTACGAATTTTTTCTGGCAGATAGTCTTGTTTAATCCAATTTCCAGGATAGTTGTGAGGATAGAGATAGTCTTGGGCATTCCCCAGTTCCTTGCTTCCGCTGTAGTGCCCATCACGCAGGTGTCGCGGAATAGGCAAGTGCCCTGATGTTTTGAGGTCGGCAAGGGCCTTATCCATAGCTACATAGGCTGAGTTGGATTTTGGAGAAAGGGCCAAATCAATGACGACATTGGCAATGAGAATGCGGGCTTCTGGGAACCCAATCTTCTGGGCAGCATCCAGAGCAGTCACGGTGTGAATCTGGGCTTCAGGATTGGCCAAACCGATATCTTCATAAGCGATAACGGTCAAGCGACGAGCGAGACTAGGCAAATCTCCAGCCTCAATCAAGCGGGCAGCATAGTGAAGACTAGCATCCACATCTGAGCCACGGATGGACTTTTGCAGGGCTGAAAGCACATCGTAGTGTCCATCTCCATCCTTATCCATGGTAATGTAGCTCCGCTGCAGGCTATTTTCCATGATGTCGAGGGTGATGTGGCGGATGCCCTTATCATTCTCAGGGGTAGAGAGAGCTGCCAAATCCAGTGAGTTGAAGGCAGAGCGAAGGTCTCCGTTTGTAGAGGTAGCAATAAAATCCAGCGCATCTTCATCTAGTTCTACTGGAAAATCAAAACCACGCTCAGGGTTACTTAGAGCTATCTGCAGGGCCTCCTTGACGTCTTGGTTAGACAGAGGTTCCAACTCAAAAATTTGAACACGGCTACGAATGGCAGGAGTGACAGAGAAGAAAGGATTTTCAGTCGTAGCGCCAATCATGATGACCAGACCACTTTCCAAGAGAGGTAAGAGGAAGTCTTGCTTGGTTTTATCTAGTCTATGAATCTCGTCTAGCAATAGGACGAGACCACCAGAAAATTTAGCCTCTTCAGCGATTTCTTGCAGTCGCTTTTTACTATCAACTGTCGCATTGAAAGTTCGAAAGGCATACTTGGTCGTTCCAGCGATGGCTGAGGCAATACTGGTTTTACCGATTCCCGGAGGTCCATAGAGAATCATGGAGGACAGGCGATTGCCTTCCACCATACGGCGAATGATTTTTCCAGGTCCGACCAGATGCTCCTGACCGATAACCTGGTCGATGGTTTTAGGGCGCATACGAAGTGCGAGATTGTCTGGCATAGCAGTCCTTTCTAACGTGGATTTTCTGATGTATATGTGGTAAGATGGTAGTATCTATTTTAGCATATTTCCGAGCAATCGGGGCGATTTAAGAGTCGCATAGAAAGAGGACAAAATGGCAACATACGGATTTTTAGATGTTTTAGAGGAAGAGTTGGAGAAGAACTTTCCCTTTGACTTTGAGATTAGTTGGGACAAGCGCAATCACGCGGTAGAAGTGAGTTTTCTATTGGAAGCGCAAAACACTGCAGGTGTGGAGATGGTGGATGAAGATAGAGAGGTTTCGTCAGATGATATTCTCTTTGAAGAAGCAGTTCTTTTTTACAATCCTGCCAAATCAACAGTCAATGAGGAAGACTATTTGACTGTCATCCCTTACCTGCCTAAAAAAGGATTTTCTCGCGAATTTTTAGCTTATTTTGCGCTATTCCTTAAAGATACTGCCGAGGTTGGGCTAGATGCCCTCATGGACTTTTTGGAAGACCCAGAAGCAGAAGAATTCGTCATGGAATGGAACCAAGAAGTCTTTGAAGAAGGAAAAGTTGGCTTGGAAGAGGGGGAGTTTTATCCTTATCCGAGGTATTAGGAGTCTAGCATGGAAATAGAACTTACTGATTTCCAAGGCTGCAAAATTGCTCTATTTTGCGGAGATAAGCTACTGACCATCTTGCGTGATGACAAGGAAAATATCCCTTGGCCTAATATGTGGGAACTGCCAGGTGGGGGACGAGAGGGGGATGAAAGTCCTTTTGAGTGCGTAGCGCGTGAAGTTTATGAAGAACTGGGGATTCATCTGACTGAGGATTGTCTGCTTTGGAGTAGGGGTTATCCAAGTGTGCTCTATGAAGGTCGGTACTCTGTCTTTATGGTTGGTCAGCTAAGACAAGAACAATTTGACAATATTACCTTTGGAGATGAAGGACAGGCTTATAAACTGATGCCTATTGAGGAGTTTTTGAAGTCTAAACAGGCAGTGCCTCAGCTACAGGGGAGGTTGAGGGATTATTTGGAGAGTAACTATGATTAGACTAGAACGAGCAGGAGCAGAGGATTTAGAAACCGTAATTGCAATTCAAAGAGCTAGTTTTAAGGCTGTCTATGAAAAATACCAAGATGAGTATGATCCTTATCTCGAGGATAGTGAACGAATCAAGTGGAAATTGGTTGAGCGTCCCAATAGCTATTACTACTTTGTGAAAGAAAATGGAGAAAATATCGGATTTTTACGAGTTCAGACCAATGAAGAGTTGACGGAGGCTTGGTTGGGAACGGCAGCGATTTTGCCCCAGTATCAAGGAAAAGGTTATGGTTCTGAGGGATTGAGATTACTGGAAAAGGAATTTCCAACGATTAAACAGTGGGATTTGTGTACAGTATTACAGGATGCGGGCATGGTCGCTTTTTATGAGAAAAATGGTTACCGTCAAACTCATATCGAGCCTGAAAAAGAAGGTATGGATATGGTTTATATGAAAAAATTGATTGACAAATAGAAAGGATGGTTCGGTTAAATTTCTAAACTGAACCCGCCCTAAACACGGTACCAAAAAGATAAACTTCTCTTAGATACAAACGTCTTCAGAGAGTTTCCTATTTTGGCTTTGTGTTTTACGGGCTTGGTATCTTAATGATGGAAACATGGCAAGAGTTAAAAGTTACAGTTAAGCGTGAGGGGGAGGAATTGGTTTCCAATCTCTTGATCGAGCTGGGAGCGCAAGGCGTTGCGATTGAAGACAGCATGGACTATGTGGGAAATGTTGACCGTTTCGGCGAGATTTTCCCAGAGGTTGAGCAGCAAGAAGAAATCGTTGTGACAGCCTACTATCCTGATACGATTGATGTAGCAACGGTTGAGTCAGACTTGCAGGCTCGCTTAGCAGAATTAACGGATTTTATGGATTTGGGAGAGGTCAAAATGGGTACGACTGCCTTGGCTGAGGAAGATTGGGCAGATAACTGGAAGAAATACTATGATCCAGCTCGTATCACTCATGATTTGACTATCGTGCCGTCTTGGACAGACTATGAGGCGACTGCTGGGGAAAAGATTATCAAGCTGGATCCTGGTATGGCCTTTGGAACAGGAACCCACCCAACTACTAAGATGAGCCTCTTTGCCTTGGAACAGGTTCTTCGTGGTGGCGAGACAGTGCTAGATGTGGGGACTGGTTCAGGGGTTCTCTCCATTGCTAGCTCGCTACTTGGTGCTAAGGAAATCTTCGCCTATGACCTAGATGATGTAGCAGTTCGTGTTGCTCAGGAAAATATTGAACTTAACCCTGGAATGGAAAATATCCACGTTGCTGCTGGAGACTTGCTTAAGGGTGTTGAGATTGAGGCAGATGTGATTGTAGCTAATATCTTGGCGGATATTCTCATTCATCTGACAGACGATGCCTATCGTTTGGTCAAGGATGAAGGCTACCTAATCATGAGTGGCATTATCAAGGACAAGTGGAACATGGTGCGTGAGTCGGCTGAGTCAGCTGGATTTTTCCTTGAAACCCACATGGTTCAAGGGGAATGGAATGCCTGTGTCTTTAAGAAAACCAAGGATATTTCAGGTGTGATTGGAGGCTAGCATGCAGCAGTATTTTGTCAAGGGGAGTGCAGTCTCTCCTGTCACCATCGAGGACAAGGAAACCAGCAAGCATATGTTTCAGGTTATGCGCTTGAAAGAAGATGATGAGGTGACCTTAGTCTTTGATGATGGTATCAAGCGTTTGGCGCGCGTCTTGGATGTTGAAAATCGTCAGTTTGAGTTGGTTGAAAAGTTAGCTGACAACGTGGAATTACCAATCCAGGTGACCATCGCATCTGGCTTTCCCAAGGGAGACAAGCTGGAGTTTATCACTCAAAAAGTAACCGAACTGGGTGTCAGTCAAATCTGGGCCTTCCCTGCCGATTGGTCCGTTGCCAAGTGGGATGGCAAGAAGTTGGGTAAAAAGGTTGAAAAACTAGAAAAAATCGCCCTTGGAGCAGCCGAGCAAAGCAAGCGTAATATCGTTCCAAGCATCCAACTTTTTGAGAAGAAAGCAGATTTTCTAGCCCAATTTGACCAGTTTGACTCTATCGTGGTAGCTTATGAAGAGTCGGCCAAAGAAGGAGAAGGCGCTGCGCTTTTACAAGCAGTCGCTGGTCTTGAAAAAGGAGCCAAACTGCTCTTTATCTTTGGTCCAGAAGGTGGCCTGTCACCTGCAGAAATTGAGAGTTTCGAAGCTAAAGGAGCCGTTTTGGCAGGCCTAGGTCCTCGTATTTTGCGAGCAGAAACAGCCCCACTTTACGCCTTATCAGCCCTTAGTGTTTTATTAGAATTAGAGAAATAAGAGGAAGAAAATGGAACAAAAACACCGTTCAGAATTTCCAGAGAAGGAACTTTGGGATTTAACAGCCCTATACCAAGACCGTGAGGATTTCTTACGTGCGATCGAGAAGGCTCGCGAAGACATCAACCAGTTTAGCCGTGATTACAAGGGCAATCTTCATACTTTTGAGGATTTTGAAAAGGCCTTTGCAGAATTGGAACAAATCTACATTCAGATGAGCCACATTGGTAATTATGGTTTTATGCCTCAGACGACAGATTATAGCAATGACGAATTTGCTAACATTGCCCAAGCTGGGATGGAATTTGAAACAGATGCCAGCGTAGCCTTGACCTTTTTTGACGATGCCTTGGTGGCAGCGGACGAGGAAGTCTTGGACCGTTTGGGGGAATTGCCTCACTTAACGGCAGCCATTCGTCAGGCAAAAATCAAAAAAGCCCACTATCTAGGGGCTGATGTGGAAAAAGCCTTGACCAATCTGGGTGAAGTTTTCTACAGTCCACAGGACATTTATACTAAGATGCGAGCTGGGGATTTTGAAATGGCTGACTTTGAGGCCCATGGAGAGACATATAAAAATAGCTTTGTGACCTATGAGAATTTCTACCAAAACCATGAGGACGCTGAGGTTCGTGAGAAATCTTTCCGTTCCTTCTCAGAAGGTCTTCGTAAGCACCAAAATACGGCTGCAGCAGCCTATCTAGCCCAGGTCAAGTCTGAAAAACTTTTGGCTGATATGAAGGGCTACGACTCAGTCTTTGATTATCTTCTGTCTGAGCAAGAAGTGGACCGTGCTATGTTTGATCGTCAGATTGACCTCATCATGAAGGATTTTGCGCCCGTTGCTCAGAGATACCTCAAGCATGTTGCCAAGGTAAATGGTCTTGAAAAGATGACCTTTGCCGACTGGAAATTGGATTTGGATAGTGCCCTCAATCCTGAAGTGACTATTGACGATGCCTATGATTTGGTCATGAAGTCGGTAGAACCTTTGGGACAAGAATATTGTCAGGAAGTTGCTCGCTATCAAGAAGAGCGCTGGGTGGACTTTGCTGCCAATAGTGGCAAGGATTCTGGCGGTTATGCGGCGGATCCATATCGCGTGCACCCTTATGTCCTCATGAGCTGGACTGGTCGTTTGAGTGATGTCTATACCTTGATTCATGAAATCGGGCATTCTGGTCAATTCATCTTTTCTGACAATCATCAAAGTTACTTCAATGCCCACATGTCAACCTACTATGTCGAAGCACCGTCAACCTTCAATGAATTGCTTCTTAGTGATTACTTAGAGAACCAATCTGACGACCCACGTCAAAAACGCTTTGCCCTTGCTCACCGCTTGACAGACACCTACTTCCATAACTTTATCACTCACCTTTTGGAAGCGGCTTTCCAGCGTAAGGTTTATACACTGATTGAAGAAGGGGATACCTTTGGAGCAAGTAAGCTCAACAGCATTATGAAGGAAGTTTTGACGGATTTCTGGGGAGATGCCATTGAAATCGACGACGATGCAGCTTTGACTTGGATGCGCCAAGCTCACTACTATATGGGCTTGTATAGTTACACTTACTCAGCAGGACTAGTCATCTCGACTGCTGGTTACCTCCATCTGAAACATTCGGAAACTGGAGCTGAAGACTGGCTCAATCTCCTCAAATCAGGGGGTAGTAAGACACCGCTTGAGTCAGCCATGATTATCGGAGCCGATATTTCAACAGATAAACCACTTCGTGACACGATTCAGTTCTTGTCTGATACGGTTGATCAGATCATCGCCTACAGTGCTGAGTTGGGGGAATAAATTAAAAGAGTCTGGGACAAAAGTCTAACCTTAAATATAAAAAGCGAACAAAACGAGTTATCTGACACTCAGAATTCTGTTTTGTTTGCTTTTTTTCTAATCTATTGATTTAAAAATTTATAATAAAGAATTCCTAAAATCAAAATTTTTTGTCCTAGCCTCTTAAATTATCCCCAAAAGCTATCTTCTTCACCTTGGTCTGAAGAGAAGAGCCAAACTTCTTTGATTTTTCCGTCTTCAATACGGAAGAGGTCAATCCCGTTCATATTGAGTTCAGTACCATCAGCCCGTGTTCCAAGAAAAGTAACATTGGCTGCGACAAAATCCTTATTATCAGAAACCCAATTTGTTACCACCTTAAAGGTTCCATTAGTTTTCTCAGCAAATGTAGCTAGGTGAGGCCCTAGCTTGTCCTTACCAACAACTGTACCAGATATACTATGATTACCAGGTTGATGCCAGACAATATCGTCTGCCATCGTTTCAAAGACACCAGGAAAGTCACCAGCAATTAAAGCTTGGTTATAAGCATTGAAAATTTCTAAGTTTGTTGACATATATATTCTCCATTTCTTTTTTATGATATAATTGTAACAGTTACAAACAAAAAAACAAGTAGACACTTTTTCGATAGCTAGTATCAAAAGTAGTACTATTATTGATACTAAAAGATAAATTTTTTAAAAAAAAATAGAAAGAAGATATTTTATGACAAATAAAGTGAGTGAGTATGGTATTTGTCCATTTGCGACAACGCAGAGGGTTTTAACGGGGAAATGGGCACTGGTAATCATTTATCAGTTGAGTACGGGTACCAAACGATTTAAAGAATTGCAGAGATTATTGCCTGGGATTACTCAAACTATTTTGACCCGTCATCTCCGTCAATTAGAAAAGGATAAGATTGTTCAACGAAAGGTCTATGCCGAAGTTCCACCACGAGTTGAGTACAGCTTAACTGAAATGGGGCAGGAATTCAGAGTTGTTTTAGATGCTGTCGAGAAATGGGGTCTGAATTATATCAAGTTGCTAGAAATGTAGAGGTATTGACCATGTATCAAAAGTTACTTAGAAAAATAGCAGAAGAAAGACCAAGTTATCATGAGGAAGAAATCCAGTGGTTGCTTGACCATTTGGGAGATCCTTCTCCAGAAATTCGCGACGATCTTGTTTTTACAAGCTTTGCTAGAGGGATTCAGGAAGGGTTATTTACACAGGGGCAATTTCATTTCATTGCTGAAGGGGTTTCATATGATGGAGGACTAGACAAAGAGATTGATAAGGGAGACCTGTCAACCCTTGAACGTTCTTTTAGGGCACTTATTTATGCAAATCTCTTATCAGCTGATGGTAATGAACACTCTATTTTTTATCAAGTGCTGCAAACTCATATCAGAAATACGATGCTCGATCAAGGTTTGTATTATCTTTCAAAAGAAAAGGATACAACGGGTTTTTCAAGTCAGTATGGTTGGGTTCACGCTTTTGCACATGGAGCCGATTTACTGACAGAGGTGGTTTGTCATCCAGACTTTCCTAAAAACAGAGTTCATGAAGTATTTGATATACTTGGCCAACTATTTAAAAGAATTTCGATTCGTTTTACAGATGATGAAGATTGGCGTTTAGCGAGAGTACTTTATGAGCCTATTTTAAAAGGGAAGTTAGAGCAAGAACAAGTAGCTTCTTGGATAAAAACTGTTGATTTCCCGATAGAAGAAAGGGAAGATTTTTATAAATTTTCTAACTTCAGATCCTGTTTGTTAGAAGTCTATGTTCAACTTGACCAGAGAAATAGTTTACAAGATGACTTGAAAGAAGCTATCCAGTCTTTTCAATACTAAGAACAAGTGAGTTGTTTCATGATTTTCAAGAAAATTTCCAATCAATTTTCTTGAAACCCTTTCCCTCTTTTGATAGACTAGTATCTAGTTTTTGAAAAAAGGAGAAAGAAAATGAAAAAATTTGTCGCTGAATTAATCGGTACGTTCATGCTTGTGTTCGTCGGAACAGGAGCTGTTGTTTTTGGAAATGATCTTGAAGGTCTTGGTCACCTTGGAATTGCCTTTGCCTTTGGCCTGGCAATCGTAGTTGCAGCCTACTCAATTGGAACTGTTTCAGGTGCTCACTTGAACCCAGCTGTTTCGATCGCTATGTTTGTTAACAAACGTTTATCATCTTCAGAGCTTGTCAACTACATCCTTGGGCAAGTAGTTGGAGCTTTCCTTGCGTCAGCTGCGGTATTCTTCCTCTTGGCGAACTCAGGTATGTCAACTGCTAGTCTTGGTGAAAATGCCTTGGCAAACGGTGTCACTGTCTTTGGTGGTTTCTTGTTTGAAGTCATCGCAACTTTCTTGTTTGTCTTGGTTATCATGACTGTGACATCAGAAAGCAAGGGCAATGGCGCGATTGCTGGTTTGGTAATCGGTTTGTCCTTGATGGCGATGATTCTTGTGGGCTTGAACATTACTGGACTTTCAGTTAACCCAGCTCGTAGCTTGGCACCAGCTGTCTTGGTAGGTGGTGCAGCCCTTCAACAAGTATGGATTTTCATCCTTGCCCCAATCCTTGGTGGTGTTCTTGCAGCACTTGTTGCTAAAAACTTCCTTGGAACAGAAGAATAATTGAAACTCAAAAAGCCTTGCTCCTCATCTCGAGGAACAGGGCTTTTTCGTATGAGTTTAACGATTGTCGATTTTCTCTGGATAAAGGTCGTGTTGGAAGAGGCGTTGTTCTGCCAAGCCTTCATACTTAGTTCCAGGCTTACCGTAGTTGTAGTAGGGGTCAATTGAGATGCCACCGCGCGGAGTGAATTTTCCCCAAACCTCTAAATAGCGAGGGTCTAGCAAGTTGACCAAGTCTTTCCCAATGGTGTTGATACAGTTTTCGTGGAAATCTCCGTGATTTCGGTAACTAAAGAGGTAGAGTTTGAGGGATTTTGACTCGACACAGAGCTTGTCAGGAATGTAGGAAATATAAATCGTCGCAAAGTCTGGCTGAGCAGTGATTGGACACAGTGAGGTAAATTCAGGACAGTTAAATTTGATGAAATAGTCATTTTCCACATGACGATTGTCAAAGGATTCCAGGACTTCTGGTTGATATTCGAAAATGTAGTTGGTTTCTTTGTTGCCTAGTAGGCTTAGGTTTTTCATTTCTTCTTGTTGTGACATGATTTTTTCTTTCTAATTTTAAACACCACGTTGATTATCGTAGAGGAGGGTATGGAGTTGAGGAAGGACGCGGACATTGCCCCAGCTATCGTCAGTAGCGACGCGTTCCCAGAGTTCTTTGAGGCGGTCCAGTTGGTCTTGGACGATATTGCCTGTAGCCTTGGGCTCAGGATTTCCTGCAGATAAGAAAAGAACATCTGGTTTGTAACGTTCTTGTATGCCTCTGGCAAAGGTCAAATCTGCATCGTCAAAGACAGGGATTTTAAAGGTGACCTTGTCTGGATCCAGTTGGGAAACGATAAAGTCCAAGGTCTCAAAGTTGACTTCCATCTTGGATGAAGGAGGTTTGGGACTCAGAGTAACTTGGTCGATGTCTTTTAACCAATTTTGCCAGCGGGAGCCTTGGGTCTCAACAGCCAGAGTGACACCACGTTCCTTGAGTTTAGTGACCAATTCGGCCATGTTGGCTGCTAGGATAGCAGGATTTCCCCCAGATAGGGTTACATAGTCGTAGCTCCCCAATTTATCCAAGGCAGCAATGACCTCGTCAGCTGTCATGCGAGTTGGCTTTTCAGAACCATCCCAAGTAAAGGCAGAATCGCACCAGTCACAGTGGTAGTCGCAACCAGCAGTGCGGACAAACATGGTTTTCTGCCCGATTGCACGACCTTCGCCTTGAAAGGTTGGGCCAAAAATTTCCAAAACTGGTAGTTTGAGGACACGTTCCCTAGTCATCTAACCACTCCCGTCTAAACTCCGCAAAGGCAGTCGGAGTCTCATAGAGGCGAACGTATTCCAAACGGAGACCACGTTCGTCTGGCAACTCTTGGCTCATAGTTTGGAAAATCCAGTAAACCATATTTTCAGCAGTCGTGTTCATATAGGGAAGAGTTTCGTTTAGATAGCGATGATCCAAGTGGGGTTCTAAATAGTTCTTATAGATCGCTTTGATGTCTCCGAAATCGTAGGCCATGCCACGTTCATCTAAAAATCCACTGACAGCAATCTGCAGATGATAGGTGTGGCCGTGCAGGGACTTACATTTTCCCTCATAGTGAAAGAGGTGGTGGGCAGCGTCAAAGGTAAATTCTTTTGATACCAAGGTTCTGTGAGGATTGTAGACAAGAGACTCCCCAGTTTCCTGTTTGATTTCTTTGGGTGCAAAAAACATTAGGCCTCTCCTTTCTGTGAGAGATAAACATCTAGACCATGCTGACGTAGGTGGCAGGCTGGGCAATCTCCACAGCCACTTCCGATAATCCCGTTGTAGCAGGTTAAGGTCTTTTCACGAACATAGTCAAAGGTACCGAGTTGGTCGGCTAATTCCCAAGTTTCAGCCTTGTCTAGCCACATGAGAGGTGTTTGGATAACAAAGTCGTAATCCATAGCAAGGTTGAGGGTAACATTAAGGGATTTGACAAAGACATCTCGACAATCGGGGTAGCCTGAGAAGTCTGTCTCGCAGACACCTGTCACGATATCTTTCATGCCCCGTTGTTTGGCAAGGACTGCTGCAAAGGACAGAAAGAGGTGGTTGCGACCGTCAACGAAGGTATTGGGAACCTCTCCCTCTTTTTGCTCGATTTCCAGATCAGAGGTCAGGGCATTTTCAGTGATTTGCCCCAGCAGAGACATATCTAGGATGTGATGACGAATACCCTGTTCCTTAGCAATTTCTCTAGCCACTTGAATTTCGAGGTGATGGCGTTGGCCGTAGGCAAAGGTGACGGCTTCAACAGTTTCATAGTGTTCTTTAGCCCAAAAGAGGCAGGTTGTAGAATCTTGACCGCCACTAAAGACGACCAAGGCAGATTGACGTTTCATAGTACTCCTTCCGAAATGGGAAATGTTCAGAGCACGCAAAAAGCTCCCTTGAGGGAGCTAAAAAATACCAAGTCAAGGTTTTTTTTAGCGATGGCATGTCCCAAACATCGTAATATTCTACCTACAGTCTAGCATATTTTTTGAAAAAAGGCAAAGGGCAAGAAAAAAGAGACCAAAGAAAGTACTTGGTCTCTAGTGTGATTAGCTCAATTCAGCAACGATGGCCTTGATTTGTTCTGCTGTGTGAACACCAGCAACTTGTTTCACAACTTGGCCGTCTTTTTTGAAGAGAAGAGTTGGGATAGACATGATTCCAAAAGCACGAGCTGTGTTTGGATTTTCATCAACGTCCATTTTAACGATTTTCAAGACATCTTCTGAAAGTTCTTCAGATAATTTATCCAAGATTGGACCTTGCATACGACATGGACCACACCAAGTTGCCCAGAAGTCTACCAAGACCAAACCGTCTTTTGTTTCTTGTTCGAATGTTGCATCTGTAATTGCTTTTGCCATTGTATTTCTCCTTTTTTAGTTATATTGGCTTAAATCTTGTTTCATGAGATAGAAGAAGACATCTCCGTAAGTCCCATGGTAGTCCAAATCATGACCGTTGTAAGTTAATTTTTGGACAGGGTAGTAGTCTGCGACGCCGATAAGGCAAGCTTGTTGTGAACGATCAAAGTCTTCATAAGATTCGAAGGTTACAGTTCTTGCGTTCTTGCTGGCATCTAGATAGGTAATTTCAATCATGTTTAAAACTCCTTTGTTTGATGATGATTTTATTTTACTCCTTGTAAAAGAGAATGTCAAGAAAAATGATTGCGCACGCAACTTTTTTCTAAAATCATCTTAAATCAAGAAGTCCAAACCAGTTTCCAAGCTTGCTTCGACAGACTTTTGTAGAGAGGCCAGTGTTTTTTGCCCATCACTTGTCAGGCAGATAAAGCTAGATCGTCTATCTTGATCACAACACCTGCGACTAAGTAGACCGCAATTTTTAGCTTCCAAGCGAGCCACCATCCGAGAAACAGCGCTCGGGCTCAGATGAAGCTTATCTGGCAGGTCAATCTGGCGTAGAGATTTTTCTTGAGCCAAGTCCAGATAGTAGAGCAGGTAGAACTCTTTCAAGGTCATACTTTGCTCGCTCTGCTGGGCAATAGTCTCTTCCAAGAGACTTTCAATTTCTTTCTGACGCCGATTGAAGTCAAACCATTTTTCCAAATAGGTCATAGTATCTCCTTTCTTTTTAGAGTTGTAAATAGAAGAAAGTCCATTCACGGACATCTCTTCATCACAAGATGATTGCGCATGCAATAATTATACTACTTTTCAAGAATGCTGGCAAGAAGGACACTGGAATCTTTTATCCTAAATTACGCTGTTTTCACTAGTCTTTAATTGTCTGTATCCCCTTTCCTCTCTAATTTTCATTATCTCTTGTGCATTTCCTTGAAATTTTCTGAAAAAAGAGTAAACTGGTATGCAAGAAGTCTATTTCGTGGAGTTTAGGATGAAATTATATGTTCAATTAATGATTCTCTTTGTGATTTCTCTAATCGGAGAGGGAATCTCCAGTTTCTTTCATCTGCCCATCCCAGGCAGTATTATCGGCTTAATCATTCTCTTTCTAGCCCTACAATTCAAGTGGCTGAGAACCAGACATGTCAACATGGTAGGGAATTTTTTGCTGGCCAATATGACCATTCTCTTTTTGCCGCCAGCAGTGGGAATCATGGAAAAGTTTGATGTGATTGCTCCCTATCTTTTGCCAATTGTTTTGATTGTCTTTTTTGCAGCAGTCATCAATATTATCCTTATTGCTTTGGTGGTTCAGTTTATCAAACGACGGTTTGAGGGAGACTATGAGAAAGGAGATGCCAAATGAGCGAATTTGTTTCCAATCCCCTGTTTGGACTTGCCCTATCAATCCTAGCTTATCTAGTAGGAATGCTGATTTACAGACGTTTTCCCCATCCTTTGACAACGCCCTTGCTTTTGTCAGCTGTTTTCATTATCATCTTTCTAAAGCTGACAGGGATTTCTTACCAAGATTACTACCAAGGTGGGGTTTATCTGAACAACTTGATTGTCCCATCGACCGTGGCTCTAGGGATTCCGCTTTATAAGAGTTTTCATTTGATGAAGCACCATGCACGAAGTATTCTCTTTGGTAGTCTGTTAGCAGTAGTTGTCAATACCTCTTTCACAGCCCTTGTGGCTAAGATTTTTGGCATGGACTTTTTCCTAGCCATTTCTCTCTTTCCTAAGTCAGTTACCACTGCAATGGCAGTGGGAATTACAGAAAAATTGCAAGGTTTGACGACTGTGACTTTGGTGGTTGTAGTGGCAACTGGGATTTTAACCAGTGTTATCGGGCCAACCCTTTTGAAGTGGTTGAAAATTGACGATCCAGTAGCTGTTGGTCTTTCCCTTGGAGGAACAGGCCATGCAGTTGGAACAGGAACAGCCTTTCGATACGGCTCTGTAGCAGGAGCCATGGGTGGCTTGGCTATCGGTGTCACCGGTATTCTCTATGTCTTTGTCAGCCCTATTGTAGCCAGTTTGATATTGAGTTAAAAAGCAAGGAAATTGAGTTCCTTGCTTTTTCAAATCGTATGTTATAGAATATTACTTTTCTCTGCTTAAGTGAACGACTTGGTCATAGTGTTTTAAGTCTTCTTCTGTGTAGTGATGAATGACTTCAATGACTGTCTGAGGTAGGGAGAAGAGTAAGTCACTGATCTTTCTGCTATTTTCCGAGTCAAGATTGGCCTTAATCTCGTCTGCTAGGATGAGTTGGCTATTATGGTAGAGAGCGCGAGCGATTTCTAGGCGCTGTTTCTCGCCACCAGACAGACTGTCATTGCTGAGCGTTCGATTTTTCAAATGTTCTAATCCCGTTTTTTTGAGGATGTGAGTTAAAATTTCTTCTTTTTTATCCAGTCCTAGAAGGATATTGTCGTCCAGAGATAGTGTGTCAAAGTAATGGCTATCTTGGAGGATATAGGAACTAATACTTGTGATTTCTTGACGTGACAGGTTTTGACCAGCAAAGCTAATCTGACCACTTGTTGGTGTCTCTTCTCCATGAATGATATTGAGCAGAGTTGTTTTACCAGAGCCACTTTCCCCGATAATGGCGATTTTTTCTCCTTGCTTGATGTGCATGGAAATCGGAGATAAGAGGATATTCCCATCTTTTTCAAGGCAGATATTGTCAAGTTGGATGGGGAAAATGTTTTCTATGCTTCTAGGCGAGATGGAGTCAGACTGGTCCAAAAGTTTTTGGTATTTGTTGAGAAGACTTCGAGTTGCTTTTCGGGTGTTGGTAAAGTAAGCCAACTCTTGGAATTGATAGCCGATATTATGGGAAACTAGATAGATGGCCACAAAACTCGCCGCATCTAAATAATTATAGTAGGTCATAAAGCCACCGATGACGATTGGTGTGACAGAACAAAAGGCATCGATGCTATTGATCAAGAGACTGTTTAAAGTGCGTTGTTTTTCATAGTTAATTTCGGTATCTAGACTGGTTTGTAATTGCTTTTGATAGCGAGCAAAAAAGTAGTCTTGCCCCTGATAATGGCGAATTTGTTGGCTACCACCAATAAAATTTGTCAAGCTTGCTAAGTAGCTCTGGTTAACAGTGGACCGCTTTTCAGAAAGTGAATCCAAACGCTTTGATCCGATAGCACTGCAGAGGACAGGAAAGGAGTAGAAGAGGATGAAAATCAAACCCAGGTAAAAATTGGTCCACAGGGCATAGAGAATGGACACAGTGGTAAAACCCAGAGAAGAAATGATGATAACCGTTGGCTCAAT
This sequence comes from uncultured Streptococcus sp., assembly GCA_963518235.1. Classification (GTDB taxonomy): domain Bacteria; phylum Bacillota; class Bacilli; order Lactobacillales; family Streptococcaceae; genus Streptococcus. Next base: position 22,894 of record CAUQIP010000025.1, read on the forward strand.
ATAGCTTTCTTCTAGTTGCTTGACGTCGTTTTCTAAATCGGACAAAATATCCTTTTCATCAATCTCATAACTGTTTAAAAATCGCTTGAAAATGGCACTCTTGATTCCATATTTGAAATCAGTAATCAAACGGGTATAGTAATAGCGTTTCCCAGCCAATCCTAGTAAGAGGATGAGGTTTCCAAGGATTCCCAAAATCAAAACTTTCCAAAGAAGGCCTAGTTCTTGATTGGTAAAACTGGCAACAATATTTTGAACAAGGGCTGGCGTGATAATTGCTTCCAGCCAAGTAATGGCAATAGAAAAGAAGTAAAGTACGAGGTGTTTTTTAGTAACAAATCTTTTCAGCATAAAGAGTTGACCTCCTTATCGATATACATGTAATCCGTTTTAAAGATATTATACTCCTTTTTATCAAATACTTCATTTGTTACTCTAAAAGTTTTTAAAGTTGGGATATGAAACAGATTGAATCTACAATAGTACACTACGGTTGCTAAAACATTTCTAGAAATTAATTTGCCCCCTAATATATTTGTGCATATTTTGTTTCAATCTACTATACTATCAATGCTTATTAGAATATAGTAAAACAATTATAAATATATGAAATAAGTGTGTTTAATGAGTGTTCATTTTTTTTCAGAATGAATCGCTGATACAGGATTAAAAGAACTAAGTATTTCTTTTTGCTTTGATTGTGAGACGTGTGTATATATCTGTGTAACATTAATTGAACTATGTCCTAGCATTTGTTGAATATATCGAATATCTACATTTTTATCCAGTAACATTGTTGCAAAACTATGTCTAAACATATGCGGTGTAATAGTTCTAGAAAAGTTATTTTGTTCAACGATTCTCTTTATTACTAAACGTACACTTTGCTCTGACAATGGTTTAAGTGAATGTTTCCCTGGGAACAAGAAATCATTGGATTCATTTCTTGTTTTATTTATATATGTTTCTAATAAATTGAAGGTTGTTTGATCTCCTAAAAATAGGATACGCTCTTTCTTACCTTTTCCTATAATATGGAGTGTCTTATTGGAAAGATTAATATCTTTGAGATGGATGTGGCAAAGTTCAGAAATTCTGATGCCTGTTGAAAGTAAAAGTGAAATAATCAGTAGATTTCTTTCAGCGTGTTGTTTTTGATAATCAGTTTTAGATACAATTACTTTCCGTTCTAAATATATAAAAATGCTTTTTAGAATGTCATACGGAATCGTTTTAGGCAATACTTTTTCAGTTCTAAATTGAAAGCGCAATTGATTGAAGGAATTCTCTTCAATTATGTTCTGGTATTTTAGATAGTTATAAAACACCTTCATACAGGCAATTTTTCTTCTTAATGTATTCGTTTTTATGTTAGATTGTGTCAAGTGTTCTATATAGGATTCGACATTATCATAGTTTGAGTTATAAAATTGCATAAGATCATTCTTATAAGCGCGAATTGTGTGTGAACTCAAACGCTTATGAGTTTTGCAATAATCTAAGTAAGTAGAAATAAGTTTATAATCCATAAAAATCTCCTTTATCAATAATCATGCTATTATAAACCTATTTGAGTGCTTTGTATAGCGATAATAAATAGTTATCGGTAGGAAATCTCGTGTTCAGTAAACAAGAAAAAATTAATGATATTTCATATTTAGAAAAGCACATTAACCAAGAAACACTTCTTGTTTCTAGTTGGAATATTGAAGTTTTTGATGTAAATTATGAAAAAGTAATCGTTGAGATTCAAGATTCATTAAAAGCAACAGATTATATTAACTATAGATATCCCGATGAATTATTTGACTTTAAAAAAACTATAAAACAACTGTTAAATAATAGTGTTGACGTGAGTATTTTCCCTAGTGCAACTGTTGGAAGCTTCTTATTAAGTTATGTTTTAAAAAAATTAGGATTACAAAATGTCCTACTCATTGCACCGTGTTACTACTCATATTTAAATATTTACTTGGAGAATGGATATACTGTTTTTTCTGAACAATTTCTAAATATAAACCAGATAAAGCAAGATTGTAAAAATAAAAGTATTGATATAGTTATTTTTACAGATCCGTTATTCTGCGAATCAATCTCAATTGCAGACACTGATTTTTTAGAGTGGTGCGAAATAGAAAAAATTTTTGTGATTATTGATAGTGTTTATGGTAATTTAGTCTGGAATAATAATTTTGTTTCTCCATTTAAGAAACATCAAAAATATAAATCTTTTAGCAATCTAATTATTATTGAATCTATATCAAAAAAAGCATATTTAAATGGAGTTAAATCTGCAATTTTTTTGACAAAAAGGAAAGAGTTGCTAAATGAAATGGAACGAATTTTTAATTATTCTGCAAGTCCATTTTCCATAGGATCATTGAATATGCTTAAAGGCTATCTAGATAATGGTGAGGTAATTGATGTACTTGTAAAAACTCATTTGCAAACTGCTAGAAGTAATTTTCAAATGCTCTCATCTTACTTACAAGGAACGTGTATTCAAATGGAGCCTTGCAATCAAGGATATTGGGGAATTGCGCATATAGACATTAAAAATAAAAATTGTTTAGCCGACTCATCAGTCCTTGCTTTAGAGATTTTAAAGAACTGTAATGTTTTTACAATTCCAATGAATTCTTATTTAAAAAATTACGAACATAGTTATAGTTTTAGAGTTAATTTATTAAATGATTTTAGTATTCTACATTTAGCTTTTAATAAATTGATAAACTATTATCAATAACTACTTTCTAGATAAAATAAAATCATAAAGTTCACTCCCTTACTTTATGATTTTATTGTGTTAAGTATTTAATTTAGATATATCAATATTTGTAATTTTGTCAAGCATATCTTCATTGGTTTCTATTGGAGTCAAGTCAGTATTACGGATTAGCTGTGTCAAACTTTCTAAGTCATGATTTAACGGAACTAATTCTGATGAATTTAGATCAATTGAACGATTGTGTTCCAACCTCTGAATATAGTCATTTACTACGGATTCAGTGAATCGAATTTGCAACTGATTCTTACAAATTATTTGAGTATTAACAACCATCTGTTGTATTTGTTTTAAAGTATAAACTAGAAAAGCAGATGAAATCATAAATGTAAAAATCCAAGAGCCTTTCTCTTTTTTTATAAGTTTATAAGAAAAATCCAGAGTTGATTGGGCAGACAATAAAATAGAATGTAATAAATTTTCAATGTATTCACCAGCCTCGTTTTCAGAATCAATGGCACATCTAAATTTAATAATAAAATCTGGAGTATTATTTCCTTTTAATTTTATATTGTCGAACGGGAGAGTGACTAGAAGTTGCTCTAAACTATAAATTTTTTCATTAATTGATAAATTGTTAATATCAATATTCTGATTAGAAATTTTTAAAAGATTTAATAGGGAACTAGCAGTTTCAAAACTTAACATTCCCTTTTTTAAATAGAAAATAATACACTCTATACATCGAAGTAACTGATATCCCAAGGTATCCTTTTTAGAGATAATAGTAAGCAAAATATTGTATAAATTAGCTTCATTATTTAGCAGTATGCACATATTAAATAACTCAGAATATCTTTGCTCTTCAAGTAAGTTATTAAAATAATTATCTGAAACTTCTTCAGTTAGATAAGTTTTACTTCCTCTATACTCAAATACTATATCTTTTAAATTTGTTTTAGAATCAATAAAATATGAAAAAAAGTAATTGATGCTCATTGAGACACTTGAAAAAGATGTTGCTTCAAATGTTAAATCTTCAGCCGCTAATGTTGAAAAGTCTACACTTGAAAAGTTGCATTCTAAAAATTTTGAATTATCCACTGTAGATTTTTCAAAATTTAGATTTTTAAATTCTGTTTTATTAAAAGAACACTCGGTAAAGTTGGAATATATACTCTCTTCATCAAATTTACAATTTAAGAAAGAACATTTGATAAAAACTGTAGCATTATAGTGATTATTTCTAAATATCACATTTTCAAAAATACAATTTTTAAATTGAGGAGCGCCAAAGCTTGTATCAATAAAATTAACACTTTGAAAGCTACATCCCATAAAATCCGCTCTGTCAAAATTTGCACTGATATTTAATTTATAAAATTTTGAACCTCTAAAATCACTACGGCAAAAATCAATTTGCCCATCAATTTCAGGTAAGTCTGTAAATAAAGTATTTTTATAGCTTTGTCTGTTATATTTTCCATTCTCTTTAAAGATAAATTTATTCTGCATAATTTTTTCCTACCGATAACTATTTATTATCGCTA